>NZ_QRGQ01000006.1:0-282801 GCF_003367205.1 Arthrobacter sp. RT-1 | reverse complement strand
CTATGAGCTCGGGGGCATGATGGGTGGACTCGCCTCTGGTGGGCTGCCCTCGAATTCGTGTCAGAGTGGCATGAATCAAGCCCAGGGAGGCGATTTTTTTGTCTAAAGATTATGCTGCTGCCGTTTCACGTGCCTTGGAGGACCTGCATGATGATGCGGATGAAGCGACCTATGTGACCCCTTACGGGCCAATAGTTGAAAACTTGAGAACGCAAAACGCTAGGGCGAGAGGTGCGGCAGCGGAACTAATATCTGACGAGTTCGGCCTTCATAGATTCGACGCTATGACGATAGCGCGATCTGCCGCGGATCTGACACAACTTAAAGACGCCATTCGCAATCCCCGGCGGCGCCGGTATGGTAAATACATTATCGACTATATCGAATTTGACGTAGTTACTTGGCGTATTCTGCCTTCCATTGAAAACATTCGATTTGAGGGGCAGCGCGCTTGGTCTCCTGGGAAGGCGGCCAGATATGGTGCACTCTCAGCCGGCGAACCAGTACTGACTCTTGACTACGATGATGTCGAAGCTCTTACAGTCGAGTTGAAGAAGCAAACGCGTACGATTTGGGCCAAAAATGCTCATTCGAAGTCAATTCCTCTTCGTGGAATAGAGAACTCAGGCCTGCTTTCGGTTGCTCGGCTGTCCCTTGGGGACAATGAAAAAATTGGCATCCTCGACGCCACCGACGGGTTTAGCCGTACAGTTGGAGCCCACCGTGGTGCAGGTGTTGATGTAGACGACGTTCTCTTTGCGCTACAGGATGAGGCAACGGAAAATCGTCTACGGGTAGACCTCATTACGATGAGAGACAACTACGTGGGTGACCAAAAGTCGCCTGAAGGGGAGGTAGCTGCGGCTCGTCTCCGATCAAGCATCATGCCGCGGGCCCAGGTAATCGTAGGATACGGGAGCGTGGATCCCACCGAATTGGAGGAAGTACCACCCTTTGATTCTGTAAGGCGTTCAATTGTTGGGCACATCCATCTGGAGCCTCCACTCAAATTCGAGGACACGACGGAGTTTGCCCTCAAGTCAAGAATCGCACTTACCGAGGTCACTGCGAGGGGGATGCTTTCGTCAGTTCAGGGCTATTCATCCGAACGTCTACTGCGGATCTTGCTTGCAGAGTCGGAGCAAGGTTCCGAGTTTGCCGCAGACTTGGCAGCCGAACCGGATATTTTTCCCGACGAAGTGCTGGCCTTGGCTTATGAAAATCTAGATTCCTCAAACAATCCGCCGCGCAGCAGTGTCGTAATTTCGTCCATATACGGCCTGACAGGGAAAAAGCCCCAGCGCCTTGAACGAGCTGCATTGGCCGCTGACACTGCTCTGCGTGTAAATCGCATTGCGACAGGAAGGCCAGAAGACGCAGGTTTCAAAGGTCGACGCTCCACCTTGCAGCGCGTTCTCGCCGCTGCTCCGTTGAAGGGGGCCTGTCTCTCGCGCAAGCCTATAGTCGAGCTAGTCGAGGCTGCAGTTGAAAACCTCGCCCTTCAACGCAGGGATATGGCTCAAACCCGCAGAACCATCTCACCGGAGGCCGCAGAGCTTGGAGTCCTTGCCCTATATTGCCTCGTTGAGGGCTCCAGCCAGCCGCTACTAGTGCGTTCGGGTGAGCGAATCGAAGGTGTATACCGGGCGGAGCCACCGCAGATAATGGAGAAGCTGGTCAGCACCACTAATGGCGTGAAGCAGCTTGGCCAGATCATTCTAGATGTTCGCGCTGGTAGGGAACCGCGTCAGCTCGCTTTTGGCGAAGACCCGGTTGACCTGTATATGCCGGGAGCAACACCGCTAAACAGAGATCACCTCTACGCATACGTCGAACAAGCAAGTCGAAGCACGGCCGTTCAGGAGGATGATCCCGAGACTGCCCGTCAGGTCTATGAAAACAAGCTTCGCGACTGCGTCAAGGAAATGGAAGTTCTCGTCCAAGGTGTCAAGAAGGTCAAGGACGGAGGTGGGGATATTTTGGTCGAACGAGTAGGGCTTTCACTAAGCGAAGAACTCGTAATGCTGAGTCGCCTTACAAGCGAACTAACGTACTGGAACGGTATTGCTGAGCGACGGAACCCACCTACTTCTCGAGACGAGGAAGACGAGGATTTCGATGCTGATTGGGACGAGTCCGCGTAGTAGACCCACCATATTAAGTTGATGGGCTGTCGGGATGCATCAGGTTGTCTGCTCCGTCTCTGATGCATCCCGAGGTTCACAACATTCTCGTCACGCCAAGGCGTGGGGTATATCGGTTCAAACAGTGCCTGACTCGCGAAAGCCGAAAGCTTGTCTTGCGATCGACCACAGCCCGGGAAGGCACCCAGCGTCCCAAAGACTTCTGCACCTGCTCATGAGGCGCCGTCGTCCGTTACCAGAGTAACGGCAAGGCAAGAAGGCCCAGGCATGAAAAGGTCGCAGACGGAGCATGGAAGTATCTGCCAGCACATCCCAAGCGCGGCGCGCCATCTGCTCCCTAACCCGGGTTTGGGCGTGAACGGCTTCCGGGGACGTGTGCTGGGCGGAGAGGTCTTCAACACATCAGACAGCGTGGCAACAAAGGTGCGTCAGCGATGGGACTTGGATGATCGAGAGACCCCCGGATTGCCTGCTGCAGGGCCATCGAGCCCAACGTCGGCGGCTGCGCCGGCAAAGGAAAGAGCCCATTCCGGCTGATGAATCCGAGATCCGTATCTCCGTCATCACCACTAAAGGGTTGCCGAGCAGAGTGAGGAACATTCTCATTCCACTTGCATATCTTAAACATGAGGCCGGGTATTGATCGCTTGGTATCTAGGGTTCGCTTCAGTCATGCGGCCAACGCTTCCGGATGCTTCGTCACTTTCGCCGCTTATGAGGCATTTTCATTACAGTAGACTGCATGGGAGTTTACGATCTTGGCAACGTGGCATTTCGTCTTGCCCTGTTGCGGACGTGGGGACACCAATGCGTGCGATGCAAGGAGCCCATCACCTACATAGAACTGCACATTGATCACTTCATACCGAAGTCACTTGATAACGTAGGTCTGTTGAAAACGATCGAGTCCTTCGGATTGCGCCAAGATTACGATCTCGAAGAGACATACAATGTAGTTCCTAATTGCGGACCATGCAATATTTCCAAGGGAAATAGGCTTCCTCTGCTCAATCACCTAACACTTGAGACCATTGAAACTGCCAAGAACCTCGCTCCGGCGGTTGAGAAAAAAGCAGACAAGCTAAAGAAAATGCTTTCCGCGCCGGTGACGAACACCCTCGCTAGCATCGACGCCAATCGTGATAACCCTGAGGTCATCCAAGAGCTACTAGATTATCTGCTGAGCATCAAGGCGAGTCAGATCATCGAGCCGGAACTAACGATGGACTTCTTGCTCTCGGAGTTCGTGAGGCTCGGTTTAAACTCAGACGGATCGTCCCTGGTGTTCAGCGTTGGTGATTGCCCCAATACCAACTGCATTGCGGGAGAAGTTGACTGGCAAACGTGGGATGACGGTGAGTTTAGGAAACTGAAGGCAGGACTTTGCGGCTCCTGTGGCACGCGAGCCGTTTCCTGTCCGGAGTGTGGCGCGGAGACCGATTTCTTCGGCGACGAAGTGGATTGTGATGGCGGCTGCGGTAAGAGGTTCCGCATGGTAGAACACGGTGGAGCACTCCAAGGCTTTACAACCGTATGAGCTCCAATGTTAGGGGGGCGGGCCGGATCCCCCCCTCGGAATAATGCTGATGGTGTCGCTGTCAGCATCCGTAATTAACGGCGTCAAAGTGGAGGCTAAGTTCGAAAACTGGACGTAGATCGCTTCAATGCGCTCGGATCCCCTTCGGTAATGACGAGCAGAGATATGGGTGTGCCTTCCGGATCGAGCAGGTTCTCGACCAGATGTTCCCCGATCTTGCGGTTGCTTTAGACAGACGCCCAACGTCATATGTATGGAGGCTCCGCTGGAGCGGATAGTTCGTTCCAAGGTCTGCGTCAGGCTCGGAGGCCTCTGGACTCCTCTGACGGATGGCAGCGCCCGCCCAGAGCAGATGCGGAAGTTCCGGGACCCGGCATGACGGTTGAGTGACTGGCTTCTCCTCCGTCTTGATCACGACAGCACCGCCGTCAACGCGGACGCCGAAGGCGTGCTGCCGGTAGACCTTACCGGCGATCCATCGCGGCCCCAGATGCCCCGCCTATGCCAGAGGGGGTTGCAGACGATCTCGCTGCCCGCTTCCAGTCTCCTTAGGCGCGTAGCGCGGGTAGTCGGCGTTGGTGGACACTTGCTCCGCAAGCGTCATGCTGCTGAGGGTCGATGCGTTTTCGGCAGCTATAGCGCTTTCGGTTCGCTCTACGAGCGTTTCAAGGGCAGCAGCGTTGTCAAGATCCTTGTACACGCCCACAGCGTTGGCGAAATAAATAGCCTCATGGCCCAAGTACTGTTCGGTCGACCTGTAGTTCTTCCACTGCTCCCGGTAGTGGTAGACACTTTCCAACGAAACGAGCGCAACAACGCCAAGGCTAATTGTGGTTGTAATGGGGGCCATCCACTCCCATGGGACATTGATGAGCGCCGGAACGAGCGCTCCACCCACCACAGATCCAGTCCGCATGCGGAGATAGAGCTTCTTACACTTCACTGCTTTGCCGTCATACCAGGCTTGGTACTGCCTCAACCTATTGCTTATGTAGTCTTGCGATCCGGGGACGCGGTCCTCTCCCGCAAGTGCGGGACTGTCACCGGATTTTTGGTGGTTAGTGTCAGTGGTCATAAGGAAAGCCAGCCGCAAAAGTGTGGTGATGTCAATTTGCGGCATTACTGTTGCGGGAAGCAGCTTCATTGGCATGGGCTTCATACTCTTCGCCCTTGCCACTCTTGTATGCGCAATGCAGGTTACGGGTCTTCATGCCCACTGATCTGCCGCAAGTATCGAAAGGCTATTCTCCCTCCCAACTGACCTCAGCCGGCTCAACCGCTCCCCACGTCCCGGAAATTCTGTGCGTGCTGGGGGTCGGCGGCGTCGTCCCTCATGAGGGTCCAGGTCGGCACCCGGGGCCACACGTGGAGGGGCCGGAGGCCGCTTTGACGAGTCCCCAGCACATAGACTTCCCGTCCGCGCCGGGTATCCATGAGCTCCTTGAGCCGGGTTGGCCGTGGTCGGCTTAGATCGGCTTCCATCGGCCCATGCTCTGGTCAACGTCGTGGAATGAGATCCAGTCCACCGGCTAGTTTGTGAGCTTCGGAAACGCGCGCGCCAAAGCGGAATTGCGTCATGGGAGGGGCCGTGAGCCATATACTTTATCCAACAAAACGGGGGACATATGCGACTAAATATCTTCAGGATCGCGCCGAACGAGACTGCGGCGCTCATGACCCAGCTGAATGAGAAAGGGCTGACCCGCATCCAAGAGCTCGATCTGGATGGATGGAGCGGTGAATTCTTGTTTACCGACGCGCCCGCAACCAGCAAAATACCGTGGGTTGCTGCCTTTGCGGAATATTTTGGGGGTCAGGAATTCTATAATTTATCCTATTCCGCGGTCATTGTGATGCAGAAGGCGAACTCATGCTACGCCATTTGCTTTGGTAAATCACATTTTTACGTCCGCCCATATTGCGACTTCGACTTCGGTGTGGAGCTAGCCAAGCGTATTGCAAATGAGGATGATATCACCCAAACATCCGCCCGTCGCTTTCAGGGTAAACAGAAAAAAGATATTCGAAGCTTCGGTTCTCGCGCGCGCTTGAATGTCCCCCCAGGTGAGTCGGTTGACTTTCTTCAAGCCGCGATCATTCCAAGTAAAACCGAGGCGTTCGGGTCTAGCGGTAAGTTCGGGGTGTCAGCTCTCTTGAGCCCTTCAATCAAGCCAGATAAAATCGGTGCACTCTTGTCGCAGATCGACATCGAGCTCACCAAGAACGAGCGGTTTACTTTGCCTCGGACCATTCTGCTTTCAGAAAGCGCCGAAGTTGAACGATACGATGCGAAGTTGATGGATGAGTTGGCCGCGCCTATTGGTACATCTGAAATTTCGACCGCAACTTTTGATCTCTTTGGTGTGGATTTCGTGTTTAGTAGCCAGGGTTCGTTCACGCTCAAGTGCGGCAACTACAAAGCCCTAGAGCTCGAGCAGCTAACCATGAAGGATGTGAAACTTTATGTCGAGGATAGAAAGATTCCACGTGAAAAGCTCCTCAAGTTGAAGGTCACTCACCGCCGTGAGGGGGATGTGAAGTTTACTCAATCTATAAAGGAAGCCGTGGACTTTATCTGTGATGAGGACAGGGTAGTGCTCACTGGAGGAAAGTGGCTCAAGTTCAATCAGGATTATTTGGACTATTTGGATGAGTCGATTCGCCAAATTGAAGTCGAGGAGACTGAATCCGATCTGCAGGTGATCGAGATAGAAGAAGGTGAGTTCAATGCGGTGCTCGGTGGTCGGGGCTACGAGGTGGCGGATAAAGACTTTTCAATCTTCAGGACAAGTTCGTCTACAGCGGTAGAAGCTTGGGATCTCAAGAAGGGAAATACGGTTTACGCCGTTAAGTTTGGCACTCCTCAAAAGCTAAACTATGTCTGCGATCAGGCCATGAATGTACTTGATTTGATACACAATCGTGCAAATGTCAAGAAACTTCCTGCCTTCGATGCTTATTGTCTTTGGTTTGGGTATCGGGCGAAGAAGCCACTCATGAATCTTGCAGACTCAGGTTCGATTATATTGAAGCAGAAGATTGATGCTTGGGCGCGCCGATGTGAGGAGATAGGTATAGTTCCTAAACTCAAGATGAGTCTGAAGGCGCACCCACAGCATGACTGACAGAAGCTCAAAAAGACGGATATCCGGAGTAGGAGCAACCAAGGAACGGGCGGATCGATCATCTCCAGAAAAACCGGCCGCTAAAGCTCCCAACGGCAGAATATCTGTGACCATTCACGCTGTTTCCTGATCGCAACAATTCAAACATTCGACACCATCTCAAATGTGTTCAAGAAAGTCTTCCGCTCCGGCCTGCATATGATGAATCTATCGAGCACCTGAAGGAAAATCATTTCGATACTTATCTGGTATAAATGAGTTGAAGAACCCGGCCAACTGCCTCAAGAGCCGGATTTAGCTGCTCAGCCAGATATTTTCTCGGGGCTCAGGCTTGGTCGGCGTAGCTTGACATCGCCCCAGGTATGTCGGGGCTAATCGTTGCCGTACTGCCCTTCGTGCTCTGCGACCAATTCCGGGTCCATAGGCACAGTGAACTCATCGGGCAGCTCCGAAAGTTCGATCAGCTCATACGTGTCAAGAATTAGCTGGCAGCTTTCGCAGGAGAAGTACTCAGAATTGATATCCGCAACACCCCAAGAGTCCGACTCGGACATGTGCGGGTCATCGTAGCCTTCGAGCCGGGTTTCGCTGATGTAGTCGCCTTCCAGGGTTCCTTCGTTACCGCAGGCTGGACATGCTTCATTGACGGAGTAATCCATTTCAGCTATGAGAGCGGCGGCAGACCTCCATTGCTTTTGCTCACGAGGCGGAAGATTGCCCTGCTCCTTTTGCGCGAACCTCTGCTGCGCTCGACTAATTAGCGACTCCAGACGGTCTGCCATGTACGTCTTGTTGCGTGCTAAGTAACTGGCTGCTTGACCTTCCCTCGTGGCGCCAACCAGTTCTGCAATAGTTTTATCCTGTGCATCCACCAAAATTGACGCCACGCTCCAAAAGTCGGCCCACCAATTGTCGGCGGGTATAACCCCGAACCCAATACCGCCACCGTGAAGATATTCGTTACGGCTTAAAGCGATCTTTTTAGCCTTATCAGCATTGAATGGCGGAAAGGCGCGTTTGCACCTCACGAAAATTGTAGTGGCTCGCACAGAAGTGAACACAGGATCTGCGCCGCCAAGTCCTGCTGCCGCAAGAACATTTTTACCGTCCTCAGTTGGCTCTGCGATAAGCACAGGAGAAACTTTGCAAAGGGCAGCTTTTGCTAGCAACTCTAGTGCAAGAGAGGCCCAAAGTGCCTGCTCATCAAAGGATCTGCTCCCGTCGTCATCCATCGCTCGGTTTAGGAACAGCTTCGCCTTCAGCCACAAAGACTCATGATCGTAAGACAGACTCAAATGTCCCCCTCTACGTAAAAGGCTTTTCGGACGAGTGCACGGCCATCGTCGCCTTCTGCCACCTTCGCTCGACCATGAAGCACTCGCCTATTGTCGATTACGAGAATGGTATTTGGCTCTTCCCATCGAAAAGCAGTAGCGGCCGCCTGCATAGAATTCAGATACGCTGCCGCGGTCCTCGCTCTGGCATCCCCCGGTTCCATAATCACAGGATCGTATCTAAGCCTCTCGCCGTCCCAGACCGATGAGAGAAATGCCCACGGACCGCTGCCGACTACGAATACGCCATGACGCATGTCGGTGACTGGTGCCTGCCGGTTACTAAACGGCGCGAAGTGCCAGAGATTAGTGGGCGTTGCGTTGGGAGTCTCGGCGAACAGGACCACGGCATCGGGGGGCAAGGGTAGATGCGACCCATCTACGTGCAAGGGCTGTTCGTCCAAGCCATGAACCGCGCTGATTGATCTCGGATGCGCAGCCGCTCGACGTGTGGGCCGAAGAACAGACGTGGTGCCCTCTCCCGCGCGTGTCTCTACGCCCTTCCATCCGTGCTGCTCTGCGTAGTACTCAAAGAGATAGCTGGCACCAGTGGTGGACGCCCAGCCAGACTCCTTAGCTTTTTCCCAAAGCTTCGTTAGGTCCAAAGTTCCATACCTTGTTCGTGTGACCTCAGTTGTGAGGAGAGACAACAACGCTCAGCGTTCCGAGGCTATCGCATGAAGTGGTACCGACCAATCTAGGGCTGCAATGGACGCACATGATTGGCGTTTCAGTTGCCGGAAGCGCCTTATCGCACCGTCGGAGCCTTACTCGAGTAACGCGCAGACGTCAAGGATCGGGCCTGAGGCCGGAGAACAACCACACTTCCCCGCCGCCGAAAAATCCCGGAACTTGTGTGTGTTTGGCATTACCGGTCGTGAAGTAGATCCCTCCTCATGCTGATGCTCAAAACGAGGAACAATGAGCTGGTTCTTTCCTGTCGACCCACCCGGGGTGGTGAGGGACAGCTTCTCGAACCCGCGCGCAGTTCGTGGCCCAGGGCACCTACGGTCGAGTCGTCATCGAGCAGGATACGTTCATGGAGCGCGCGCACAGCTTGTATGAGTCGCTGGGGTTCCGGCGCGCGCCGGAGCGGGACTGGTACGTGCCGGGCGAGGACGTGCTGCTGTAGGGCACTGGTGATGCTGATCGCCCCGATGCCAGGCAGCTCGCGGGCATGCTCCACGATCTGGCGCACCACAGCTCGGCCGACTCCGCCGCCATGGCACGACGGGTCCACGGGCAGCATCCGGAACTCCAGCTCCCCGTCAGTGGCGATCTCGCTGTATGTCTCGCCGGCGAACGTCAGCGTCACCGCCGCCACCACCCGCCCCGCAGCCTCGGCCACCCACACTGCGCGTGCTCGCCCGGTGCTCCACATCCCCCAGCACGCTCATGTACGAATGGTCCGCAGTGAAGTGCCCTGCACGTAGGTAGGCGTCGCGGGTGATGCGGCGGACGTCCGGAAGTCCGCCGGCACCGCCCGCCTGAAGAGGAGAATCACCGGGCACTCTCGAAGGCAGCGGTCCGCTCCACGTAGTAACCCAGCTGTGCCAACTCCGGTTGTGAGGACGGATCGCCCACGGCATCCCCACCCACAGCGTTCGCGACAGCCAGTGCCCGCCCGTAGTCCAGCCCGTTCCGCAGCGCCAAAACCAGGGCGGCGCAGAAGGCGTCACCGGCGCCCACAGTGTTCGCCACCGCCACGGCAGCCGACGGCGCCTCAGCAACCTTCCGGCCGTGCTCGAACATGGCCGAGCCGTCACCGCCGTACGTCACCGCCACCAACTTCGCCTTTGCGAGGGCCGGGATCAGGGCGTACTCACTCTCGTTCACAATCACCAGGTCGCACCGCTCCAGCAGCTCAACCGGCATGTCCATGGCCGGCGCGGCATTCAGCACAAAGAAGCCCTGCGCCTTCCGGGCCGCCTCCAGCACCACGGGCAGGCCCACCTCCAGCTGGCACAGCACCGTCTCCTCCGGACCGAACTCCACCCCGTCCAGCGACAGGCGCGAGTTGGCGCCCGGGCACACCACGATCTGGTTCTCACCGTCGCGGTCAACCACGATCAGCGCCGTCCCGGTCGCCTCGGGCAGCACTGCCACGTCAGCGGTGTCCACGCCCGCAGCAGCCAGCGCATCCAGCATCTGCTGCCCGTGCGCGTCACTGCCCACGGCGCCGATCATCCGGGCGCTGCCGCCCAGCCGTGCAGCTGCCGCGGCCTGGTTGGCGCCCTTCCCGCCGGACTGCTCGGACAGCACCGCGCCGCCGATGGTTTCGCCCGCGGTGGGCAGCCGATCGGCGGTGGCGATCAGGTCCAGGTTGATGCTGCCGACAACGGTGACGGCAGGAACTCGAGTGCTCATGGGAAGTCCTAACGGGGGAGGGGCCTGAAAGCGGCCGGATTGAGAAATAGTGTAGACCACGGTTGTACTTGTGCGTCATACATGGTTGTATAACAACTCACATCCCAAGCGCAGGATCCGCCTGCCGAACAAAGGAGTTTGATGTGAACACCCCAACCCCGGCGGCCGCCGCGCCTTCCTTGGAAGCCGCCTCCGCCGTCGTACTTCCCGACGAAACCACGTTCGCCGGCCGCCGCGCCGCCCTGCTGATCTCCACCCTGCTGCTCGGCGTGCTGTCCTTCCAGCTGAACGCCAGCATGGTCACCCCTGCACTGCCGCAGATCGCCGCCGAGTTCGGCCAGGGTGCCGACAGCGCCGCCCCCGTCCAGTCCATGTTCTTCCTGGCCGGCGCCATCGCCGGGCCCGTGATTGGCCGGTGGAGCGACTTCATCGGCCGCCGCGCCGCCCTGCTCCTGGTCCTCGGGATCATGGGCGCCGGCACCATCCTCTGCATCGCCGCTCCCACCCTGCCGTTGCTGGTCACGGGCCGGTTCCTGCAGGGCGTCTCCAGCGCCGTCTTCGCCCTGGCCTACATCGTGCTCAGCGAAAACCTGCACGCCAAGGTCTTCGGCACATCCGTGGGCATCATCGCCGCCATCAACGGGGGAGTGGGCGGGGTGGACGGCTACGTGGGCGGGCTCATGGCCGAGACCCTCGGCTTCCGGTCCATCTTCGTGGTCGTCCTGGTCCTCACCGCCATCGCCGCCGCCTGCATCATCAAAATCGTCCCGGCCGGACGGCCCCAGGGCGTGCGCGGCGCCATGGACTGGTGGGGCGCCGGCTCCCTCTCGCTGTTCCTGGTGTTCACCACCTACTTCGTCTCCGGCGGCTCGGCCGCAGGCTGGACCGCACCCGGCACGCTGGCCCTGCTGGCCGGCACCATCGCGTCCTTCGCCGCCTTCTGGATCATCGAGAAACGCCGCAGCCACCCGCTGATCGCCGTCCACCACCTGCGCTCCCGCCAGGTCTGGCCCGTCATCGCCACCACCGTCCTCACCCTGGCCGGCATCTTCGCCATCATCAACTTCACCGTGGTGCTGCTCAGCCAGGACCCCGACGGCGGCTTCGGCCTCACCGCCTCCATCTCCGCGCTGCTGTTCCTCACCCCCGCCGCTTTGATTGGCGTGTTCGCCGCGCCGCTGGCCGGCTGGCTGGCCGACCGACGCGGCTGGATCAAGACCCTCCGGTTCGGCACAGGGCTCAGCCTGGCCTGCGCCATCGCCGCAGCCACCTTCTCCGACAACCAGGCGGCGGTGCTGATCGCCGTCGCGGCCCTGGGCATTTTCTACAACGGCTTCTTCCTCACCGCCATCAATGGGCTCTCGGTGCTCCTCTCACCCAAGGAAGCCCCGGCCGCCCTGCCCGGCATCAACGGTGCCTCCTTCGGCATCGGGGCGAGCCTCGGCGTCGTCCTCGTGGCGCCGTTCGCCGCCCAGGCCACGGCCGCCGGGTACGCCACCGCCCTCTGGATCTCGGTGGCCATCACGGCCGCCGCGTTCATAGTCAGCCTCTTCGTCGCCGCCCCCAAGGGCGAGACCGTCTAACCCCTTTTACCGTAGGAGAACCACCATGACCACGCCCTCCCCGTTCTACCTCGACTGCGACACCGGCATCGACGACGCCCTCGCCCTGGCCTACCTGCTGGCCTCTCCTTTTGCTGATGTGGTCGGCGTTGGGACGGTGAGTGGGAACGTGAGCGCCGCTGCCGGCGCCCGCAACACCCTGGACCTGCTGGCGCTTGCCGGCTCTACTGATGTGCCCGTTGCCCTTGGTGCGCACGACCCCCTCTTTGGCTCGTTTGGGGGCGGGGCGCCTTGGGTGCACGGGGAGAACGGAATCGGCGGGGTGCAGCTTACGACGGCGGCTGCTTCCGTTGCGTCCGAGTCTGCGGCTGAGATGCTGGTCCGGCTGGCCCGTAGGTACCCGGGCACGTTGAAGGTGCTCGCCATCGGTCCGCTGACGAACATCGCCGAGGCCCTCCGGCTGGAGCCTTCCCTGCCGTCTTTGGTTCATTCGGTGACTGTGATGGGCGGGGCGGCGCTGGCTCCGGGCAACATCACCCCGGTGGCCGAGGCCAACATCTTCAACGACCCCGAGGCCGCCGCACTTGTGCTAGCCGCCGACTGGGACGTGACCCTGGTGCCGCTGGACGTGACCATGAACTCTGTCCTGGAGGAGACGCACCGGCAGCAGCTGCTGGCGTCTTCTTCACTCGTGGCGCAGGTGCTGGGGGAGATGCTGGGCTACTACTTCCGGTTCTACGAGGACATTTACGGCCGGCCCTGCTCCGCCATGCACGATCCGCTCGCGGCGGCGCTCGCTGTTGGCGCTGTTACGGCTGCTGTTGCCCCGGTGGTGCGTGCCGCCGTCGACACCTCCGACGGGCCGGGCCGCGGCCAGACCATCTGCGACCTCCGGGGGCTGTATGCGGGCTACCCTTCCGTGAAGGGCGCGCGGTGCCGCGTGGTGCTCTCGCTCGAGGAGGACTTCGCGCCGCACCTGGTGGAGACGCTGCTTACCCCGGTGGTTGAGCCTGTCGAAACCGAGCCCGTCGACACCACGGCGGCCGTCGCCTCAGCCGCGGCCGTCGCCTGACGCAGGGCAGCCGGCCTCAGCCGACAGGAACGCCCGGCGGGACTTTCCCGCCGGGCGTTCCTGCATCCCTCGTGTGCAAGTGCCGTCAGCGGCGCTGGGCGACCAGCACGAAGGCGCAGGATGCCAGCACGCCGGTGAGGGCGAAGATGAGCATTCCGGTGAACGATCCTCCGCCTGACTGGATCAGTGCCCCGCTGACGATCGGGCCGATGGAGAAGCCGGTGCCGATCATCAGGTTGGTGGTGTTCATCAGGTGTCCGCCGCTGGAGAGGGAGGACAGCGTGGACAGCAGGTAAGGCAGGATGAAGGTCCAGGCGAACTTGAAGATTACGGCGGCAATGGCGAACCGGATCAGGGCCGGTGCCCCGAAGAGCAGCACGATGCTGACCGCCATGCCCGCGTAGCCGGCCACCAGGTAGAGCCTCCGGCGGGGTGTCTCACCCAGGGCAGTTGCAACGAGGGCCGAGAGGATCCCGGCAACAGTTGCTACGGAAAGGACAAGGCTGGTGGCGGAAAGGTCGATCCCGGAGCCGGCCGGAATTTGGGCGATGAAGGACCAGACTCCACTGAGCGCGACGTAAAAGAGCAGTACAGCGGCCAGGCCTGCGGCTGCTTTGAGGACCGGAACACGTTCACGTGCCCCTGCCCCGGCGGAAACAGGGGCCGCAGTGCGCAGGGCTTCCCCGTCGATGCGGTTGACCACAAGGAGGCACAGCACCGCGAGGCCGGCAAGGGTCCAGTAGATCGCTGCAACACCCGCTGACGCGAACAGTGCGGGGAAGACCGCCAGGATCAGGGCACCCATGGCCAACTGGAATACGACGAATATTCCGAACGCGCGGCTGGGGTTGGAGGTCTTGCCGCTCAGCGTCAGGATGATGACGGTGATGGAACCGGCTGCCAGGCTGGTCATCACCCGCGCGATCATCAGGAGGCCGAAGTCGTCCAGGAATCCCGAGACAACGTTGCCGGCAATGACCACGGCTGTGAAGAGGTAGCTCGCAGTTCTCAGGTTCATGCGGCGGAGCCATAGGTAGGCCGGGACCGTTGCCAGACTGAAGGCTCCCAGTTCCAACGAAAAGAGCGTTCCCACCTGGACCGGGGTCAGGGCGAACTGCTCGATGAGTTTGCCCGCGATGACAGGGGCGATCAGCAGGACGGTATAGAGGACGGCACTGAAGACAGTGATGTACGTGTAGGTGCCCTTGTCCGAGGCGATGCTTGCCGGGGCGGCTTGTGCTGTGGATGTCATGGTCATGTCTTTCGGGCAGGGCGACGCGGCGGAAGGCCGCCGTCGGCGGAAAATAAAGGTGATGACTGCGTGCGGGCCTGATAGGTCTCCCGGGGTGAATCGGCGCCTGTCAGGCTTGCAGCGCTTCGCTTCCCCTCGGACCGCTGGCCGCTCGTGCTGAGGCCTCGGTGTCGAAGACCTTGCGTCCCGCGAACCAGGTCTGATGGGTTGTGATCTGCGGGAGCTTCTCTATATCGATCTCATGCGGATTGTCGCTCAGGACGATGAAATCTGCGGATTTTCCCGGTGCCAGGGAGCCGGTGACGTCGTCCAGGCCCATGGCCTTGGAAGAGTTGGTGGTGTAGATGCTGATGGCTTCTGCCAGGGTGATGGCCTGTTCGGGCCAGAGGGTGCCGGGGAATTGTCCCGTTGGGTCCCTTCGGGTGACGAGGCCGTAGATTCCTTCCCAGGCGTTGGGTGAAACGCTGACCGGCCAGTCCGAGCCGCCTGCGATGCGGGCGCCCGCGTCCAGCAGGGAGCGGTTGGGCTGCATTTTTGATGCCCTTTCCGCTGGGAGGACTGTGGCGATTGCGTCCGGGATGACGCCGGGGAACCACAGCGAGGGTGAGATGTCGGCGGTGACGTCCAGTTCGGCGAACCGGGGGATGTCCTGTTCATGGACGAACTGGCCGTGGGCGATGTGGTACTTCGGCTGGTGGTATCCGGCTGCACGGACCTTGGCGACGGTGTCGAGGACGAGCCGGACCGAAGCGTCACCGGTGCAGTGGATTTTCGCGGAGATTCCACGTTCAGCGGTGCTCATGAGCCAGTGCTCAAGTTCCGCAGCAGGCATGGTGGTGCCCCCGCAGTGGCACTCCGGGAAGCCGACGCCGGACAGGTACGGTTCGATGAACGCGGCCGTCCCGGCCGGCGGCACCCCGTCGAGGAAGATCTTGATGAAGTCCGGCCGATGGTGCTCGGACCGTGTCTCGTCGCGGTGGGCGATGATGCCCTCACCAAGGGGAGTGGTGCCGAAGATGAAGTCATTCGCCTGCATGGAGGTAACCACCCACGCGAGCAGTCCGCCGGAGTCGTCGAGCGACTTTAGTGCCTGCAGCAGCTGGAGGGAGGCTGCGGCGTCCTGGAATCCCGTGATGCCGTAGGAGTGGAGAATTTCGATTCCCCGCGCTGCGGCCCGGGCCAGGTCCTGGGTGGAAAGGGGCTGAAGCCGCGCCAGGGTCTGCTCCACCAGGACGCCTCCGGCCTCGATAAGGACACCGGTGGCGCGCCCCGAGGAGTCCCGCATGACCTGGCCGCCCTCAGGATCGGGCGTGCCGTCGTCGATGCCGGCCAGGTCCAGCGCCCGGGAGTTCGCCCACCTGTTGTGTTTGCTGTCGTCCTTGAGGAGGGCGGGCCGTCCGCCGGTTGCGGCATCAAACCGGGCCAGGGCATTCGAGGAATTCAGTTCGGAGAGCAGCCCCGAACCCCAGCTGCCCCCGACAATCCACTGGTCCGGGCCAAGCCGTTCTGCATACTCACTGACGGCGCTGAGGAGCTCATCCAGCGACTTGGTGGGGGCTTCGTTCAGCTCGAACAGGTCCATCTGCCCGGCGAGCATGTGGTGGTTGTGGACATCCAGCAGTCCAGGCATGACATAGGCGCCGTCGAGGTCGATGACGGTAGTTCCCGGACCGGCTGCAGCCTCGGCATGCAGACCGAATGAATGCACCTTCCCGGCTTTGACGGCGAGCGACGTGACGCGCGGATGTTCTTGGTGGAGGGTGTCGATGACACCGTTGATCAGAAGCAAGTCAACTTGGTTGTTCATATCCTCGGCCCCTAAAGGTGTGGTGGATCACAACACTAGGGTGCGGGCCATTTGATGTATTGATTTTCCGTGCACTGCTCTTGGAAATCCCGGCAGGCAGAGGGACGCCGGCGTGGGTGCAAGGACTCCGCCTCCTCTCCGACGTTCGCCCTGCCGAAGCCGGCCCGCCTTCAGGCCGCGGCAGGTTCTTCTGCCCGCGTCCAATGCCGCCGGAGCTCCTCGGCCAGGCGCTCAGGTTCCACCCGGTGCGGCGTATCAAGGTGGTGGCGCCGCGGGAACACCTCCAGGTGGAAATCGGGAAAGAAGACCCTGGCCAGCCGGGCCGCAATATCTCCGTAGGCATCCGGGTGGCTCAGGCCGCCCAGGGCGAAGAACACCGGCTGGGTGAAGGCGGCCAGCCGCGACCTGTCCAGGTCATAGGTCCGGAATGCCTCCAAGAACGCGCGGATCCCCGCCGGCCGTTTGGCCATCCACGAGGGCTGGGGTCCCGGCGGTTGAGGAGGAAGGACGACGCCGGGCCTCACCTGCAGCTGCATGAAGGCCGGCATGAGCTGCTCGGCAGGAAGCGCACGCAGCTGCTCATATTCTTGTTGGTGTTGCCGGTATCCCGGGCTCCCGTCACAGGTGCCGGCCCACGCAGGCTCCAGCAAAGCCAGGCTCTGCAGCCGCTCCGGATGTTTGGCGGTGAAGGCGAGTGCAGCGGCGCCGCCACCGGAATAGCCAACCAGGTGGAACGTGTCCCAGTGGCGGGAGTCGGCCTCGCGCAGGAGACCGTCCACTTCGGTGTCCAGGTTCCAGCCTGGAGGTGGATTGCCCTCGGCGTACAGCTCCAAGTCCTTGGCGACGGCGTCCACGCCGGACCCTAAAACCTCCAGCAGCCTGCCGTATGCGGCATCAGCAGGTAGGACAGCGCCCGGCAGCAGGATGACTCGAAATGGCGCCATAGAAGATACATTTCCTTGTTGTAGCCCAGCGCGTAGTGAGTGAATACTAGCGATCGGGTATGGCTCCGTCTACCAGTTATGCGTTGCTGTGCGAACTACAGCGTCTCGGGAATCGGGCGTCCCGGGAAGAGTGTCGCGTACTGTTTCCGGTACATCCTGCGCCCGATGAGCCGGTAGGCGAGCCGGACCGGCGCGGGGATCTCCTTGAACAGTTCCTTCCGGTCCGCCGGCGGGTTCGTGGCCAGCACCATTCCCAGGTACCCCACCAAGAATTTGTTGCTGACCTGGCTGCTCCCGTGCTCCGCGGCTGCCTTCAGTTCCTCTTGGGTCATCACCCGGTCGACGGCGGGCATCACCTCGGTGACCTCACGCCGCAGATGTTCGTTGAGCACGGAGGACAGGTCCTCGTAGCGCTCGGCAAGTTCATTGCCGCTTTCCGCGTCCGCCGTTTCCATCCACCGCAGGCGGATGGGCTCGATGTCCTCCAGCCGCTGGGTGACCTGGCGGTGCTGCTCAAGCATCTGCCCCACATGCAAGGCGCACGCCGGTGCCCTTTCCTTCAGCTGCGGGTACATGAGCTCGTCCTCGCCCTCATGATGAATGTGGAGCAGCTTGTCGAAGTTCCCCAGCACTTCGCCCACGTAGGCGGCGCGGGAAGTATCGCCAGGGGCGGCGGAACGAACCAGGCCAGGCGCCTCGTCGTAGGCCCACAGGAAGACGCGGTGAATGCGCCGCATGGACGCCGAGCCAGTGCACAGGACCGGCCCCGGTGGCACGGGCGCGGCGGTCTCGCCGGGCTGCATGGTGAAGAAGTCGGTCATGGGTAGCCCCTTACGGTCGTCATCCGAGACCGGGACCTCTCCCCGCCAGCATCGTAACGACTGCCCGTGTGCCGCGCAATGCGGTGCCCCTCCCTCCGGTGGGATTAGGTAGGGGAGTTTGCCGGTTTCCCCTACCCAGCAGTCACAGGTTGGAGCAATATGACCCCATGAAAAAGATCGTTATGGCTGGCTTCGCAGCGGCAATGTTGGCGTTCGGGGCAATCAACTCAGCAGTTGTTGGCAACGCGGCGCCTGATCCGTCGCACGTTGCAGGGCAAATCATGGTGAAGTTCCGGGACAACGGCGCGGCGGCCGGCGTGCTACGACAGCATGGGCTCAGCGATGGCCCCGGCATCGGGGACACCGGGGCGCGCCTTATCAAAGTGCCTGAAGGTAAGGAACTTCAGCTCGTCCAGGCACTGAGCCGGAACCCCGCAGTCGAGTATGCCGAGCCGGACCTGGTGGTTACTCCCGCCACAAACGACACCTATTTTCCTCGTCAGTACGCGCTGCAGAACACCGGGCAGCCTATTGATAACACCTTGGATAAGCGCGTCATGGCTGCAGGTACAGTAGACGCGGATGTGGATGCGGTCGAAGCATGGAGCGTCACGACCGGTAGCGGCGTCAAAGTCGCTGTGCTCGACTCAGGTGTGGCAACGGACAACCCCGACATCAACCCGCAAGTTGTCGACCGGGCAAATTTCAGCAGTTCTGCCACACGGGGGAAGGACCAGGTCGCCGAGGACTATTACGGCCACGGCACCCATGTGGCAGGTATTGTTGCCGCTATCGCTGACAACGGTAGAGGTGTTGCCGGTGTATGCCGGGGATGCACGATCCTGGCTGGCAAGGTGCTCAGCGATAGCGGGATGGGATCCACGTCGGCCCTTGCAAACGGAATCAACTGGGCGGTCAGCAGGGGCGCGAAGGTGATCAACATAAGTCTTGTAGTAGGAGCATCAGTAACCCTTGAAAGCGCTGTAAACAATGCTTGGAACGCTGGTGTGGTGCTTGTTGCAGCTGCCGGAAACGGCGGTAACGAAAACATCTTCTATCCCGCTGCATATCCCAACGTCATCGCGGTCGGTGCTACGGACAACAAGGACCTTAAAGCATCGTTTTCAACCTTCGGACCCAGCTGGGTGGATGTGGCAGCACCTGGTGTCAACGTTTACTCGACCTTTCCAAACCACAGGTTCGCCCTAGCAAGCACTTACAGCCGCTCCCAGGGGTACGACGTCGGCAACGGCACGTCAATGTCCGCGCCAATAGTCGCCGCCACCGCCGCACTCGTCTGGACAACACCCGCCGGCACCTCAAGCGCATCCGTCCGTACCAAACTGGAATCAACCGGTGAGAAGGTGACCGAAATGCAGGAGTTTTGGGCTCACGGCCGGGTGAACGCCTACAACGCCGTTAAGTAGCTTGAAGGTCGCACGCAGGCCTCAGGACTGGAGCGACTGCATCACCGAGAGGTGCCCGGCCCTGGCGGCGATGAGGCACTTGGCCAGGTAGAAGGGCTGGTTGCCGTACCTGACGTACTGGGTGAGAACCAGCACGGGGTCGGACGGGCGCAGGTCCAGCAGCTTCGCACGGCTGGGGCCCACCTGGCTGAGGCTGATCTGGCACTCGCCCGGCCCCGGCAGCCGGCCCAGCTGGTTGTTGAGCACGGCAAGCAAGGTGGCGCCGCCGTCGTCCTCTATGTCCAAGGGCGCGGCGGCGTCCTTGCCGAGGCCGACGGGCTGGGCGGAGATGTTTTCCTGCAGGTGGGCGATGGCCTCGCCGTCGCGGATCAGGACGGATTCCCAGAGCCAGCAGTCGGTGCCCGGCTCGACGCCGACGCCGGGGGCGGCGAACTCAGAGGCTGGCTGGCGCACCACCTGGATGCGCTTGACCTCAAGCTGCTGGCCGGGACTGCCGAGGACTTCCTCGAAGGGGCGGATGCGTTCGATGCCGATGCGGGGGAGCGTGTCCGAGACGAAACGTCCGACGCCGCGCCGCGCCCTGATGAGGCCGTCCTCCTCGAGCAGCATGAGGGCTTCGCGGACCACGGTGCGGCTGACTTTCATGTCCGCGCCGAGTTCGGTTTCGGTGGGGATCATGGAGCCGGGCGTGAGGAGGCCGTTGCGGATGGCCTCGGCGATCCGGGAGTACACCGCGACGCGGAGGGGTGAGCCGGGCTGGGCGGCCACCGGCTGGGACAGGAACCGGGCGGCGTCCTGGTGCACGTTATGCCTCGCTTTACTGGGGGAGTTCCAGCTTAACAAGTGCTACTCGTTTGTTGGACAACTGTCGCGTCCGGTGCAGGATTCAGGCTTCCGCAAGCACGATCGGCTGGTAGTAGCCGCTTGCAGCCGGCATCAACCATTGGACGTCGTGGAACCCGGCCGATATCAGCCGCTCGTCGAGGTTCGCGCGGGGCAGGGCACGGTAACGGGTGGTGGCCGAGCGCGCACGCCATGACCCTGCCGCGTCTTCGGTGAAGGTGAACAGCTCGATGTCCACGTACTCTGCATCTGCGGACCAGCGCCAGGATTGACCCGACCCATGCCGGGACCCGGCTTCGCCATGGACCGAGAGCGACACGCCGCCGGGGCGGGTGAGCCGCAAAGCGTCGTAGTCGCGAAGAGAGATAAGCAACAGCCCGCGCGGCCGCAGGCAAGCACGGATACTGCCGAGGGCACGCTGCAGGTGCTCGTCGGTGAGCAGGTGTGGGAGGGCGTTGTCACAGGTGATGACCACGTCGAAGGTCCCGTCGACATGGTCACGAAGGTCGCGGACGTCGCAGACTTTGAAAGCGACGTCGATTCCCCTCGCGGCGGCCTCCACCCGGGCCCGGGCAACCGCCGCTTTGCTCACGTCTGTTGCCGTCACGTCATATCCAAGCGTCGCCAGCGGAAGGGCTTGGGTTCCGATGCCGCATGTGCAGTCCAGCAGGCGCCCCCTGGTGATCCCGCGTTCGGCGAGGATGCCGGCGATGAGCCGCCCATGCCACTGCGCCGCCCACCACCAGTCAGCAAAGAGCAGGTGATATTCAGACGCGAGGGCGTCATAGAACTCCTCCGGGGTAGCCATACCTGCGACCTCGTCAGGTACTCCGGTTTTCTGCCAGCACCCGGCTCAGGGTTTTGAGGTTTCCCCGGAGAGACCGGCCCAGCAGCCGATTCACCAATGGATCGGGCAGCCGGCCCAGGAGGCCACCCATCGCGCCGGTCTCAATCCGCTCCGTGACTCGGGTGCCGCCGTCGGCCGGTTCCAAGGTGAACGTCGCAGTGACGTCGCGCTTTCCTTCGACCGAGCGCGAAACCATCCGCCGCGGCGGCTCAAATTCGGTGAACTCGACCATCCAGTCGAACTGCTGGCCCATGAAACGGGTGGTTCCCCGGCCTCGCGTTCCCAATCCCGGGGGACCGTCCCCAACCTGCCCGGACGCAGTGACGAAGGCATCGAAGGCCGAAAGGTTCTCGAAATTCGCCAGGAAATCGAAGACCTCCTGGGGCGGCCGGGCAATGGTGATGCTTTCTTCTGTTACAGGCATGGAGCTCTCCTTTTAAGCTCCCCCAGTGATCGTAGACACAAGGTACTACCACCTTTGCTAGTTGTCACTACTTTTGTAGTCGGGATTTTGGGTACCCCAATCTTCACCGCAGGGTGTAGACCACTGCCCGGCCCGGGCGTAAGTTACGTGCATCCCTGGGGCGAGGTGGGTCCAGGGGACACCGCGCGGTTCAGTCGTGAGGAGCGCCGGGAATGATCACTTTTGATGGTTCCATCTACATTCATAGGCCGGTGCGCACCGTTTTCGATGTGGTGGGCACGCGCCTTTTTGAGACGCAGCCCATTTGGGAAGACGGCATTGTGGCCATCCATCCGCTGACGGAAGGTCCAATCCGAGTGGGCACCAAGGCTGTGATGGAACGGCTGGACTTGGGCGTGTGGCGACGCAGGACAAACTATCAGTGCGTCGCATTCGAACAGGACCGGCTCCTCGTCTTTTATAACGACAGTCCCGGGCTCCATGTCGAGTTCCGGCTGTCCGTAGCGACTGCCGGGGAGCAAGGGACGCTGCTTCGGTTCGTGGTGCTGGCCACGTTCTCTGGTGCCATGAGGCTCCTTGAGCCCCTAGCCGCAGTGATGCTCGGACGGGAGCGCCGGAAGACCTTGCGGGATATCAAGGCCTATGTGGAGTCAAACCCAACAGCGGACACGAGGTCCCGGCCCGGCGTAGGCAGTCAAAAGGTCTTTCACCGGGACCCGGAAAGGACAAGGATGAAGGTTTTGGCTTCAGTCTCGCTGGTACAGCTGATTGTTCAGCTACTGGCGGCTCGCAAGGCCATCCGGGACCAGATCCCTTATGACATTCCTTTTGCCCACGGAGCCCCAGAATGTCGAACGCGATATGTGGACCAAAGGCAGCGGGCTGGCGGCTCCCTGGCCTATGTTGGCCGCACATGCTACTGGGACCATCCTGCTCTTTGCCAGGCCGCGGCCGTGGCTGCGTCGGGTGGCCGGAGTCATGGGCGCTGCCTACATCCTTGGCATCCTGTGGGAGCGCGTCAGCCGGGAGTCGTTGCGTCACCCGGATGCAGAGACTACGCCGCTGCTGGCCGCTGGCCTTGCCTTGTCTGTAGCGATGGCCCGGCTCGGTCTGGTGCCGGATGCTCATACTGCGGAGTTTAAGCATGAGGCTCAACGTCAGGCGCGTGCAGTGGCCGCGTCTGACCGGGCAACGGACGACCAGGATTTTGTCGAACATATTTCAGAAGACTGGCCGGAGTGATCCGCGGTGAGTTGTGAACGTTATCCGGCGGAACCTATGCCCAGAAGCCAAGCCCCGCGCTGATCATCCAGGACGATCTCTTTGGCGAGTCTGGGTCTGTCACCCTTCTACCCCTGACATCGCACCTCGGATGCTCCGCTGCTCGCTGGGGGTTAGTCGGATCCTTCGCCTGACGGCCTGCGACGGGACTCGTGAGGCTATACGTTCGGAACGATCGAGAGGAAATGATCAATAAAACGAACATTTCATGCAATCCAACGAATGTTCGATTAAAACGAACATCAAGATCGAGCTGCAACGATGAACGGCCCAGAGAGGGGCTTCCTCGTCCTGCGCCGGCAGTTTCAGCACAAGAGGCGTGGCGACATAGACGATCAACGGTCGCCGCGGAGGTCGTCCAGGATGTCGGCGGTGCTGCATTCCGTGACGATGCGCGGCAACGTCCGGAAGTCAACAGGGCAGGCTGCAGATGGCCGCACCTGACCGGCCTGGAGCAGACGTTCGAACGGCGAAGCCGAGGGCGGAATCAAAGTAGCCGCGATTTCCCCGTTGTTGGTGACGTGGATGGTTTCCCCGTTTTTTACGCGCTCAAGAACCTTGCTGCTCTGGTTACGCAGGTCGCGGTGAGGGATCGTTGCCATGATTGCCTCCGTAGGAAGTGTAGCCAGCAGGCTCGGGAACGGCGGTAGGTGTGCCCCCTGAAAGCCACCGGCAGCCGTACCTCATTTCTCTTCAGGCAGGAGGTTGGCAGCGAGTGTCCTGGCGACGAACCGGCCGAACTGTTCATTGCTCCAGCCGCGCTTGAGCACAAGGTTCTCAAACAGTTCCGCGGAGGTGCAGGTGAACATTACGTCGGCCACCTCCTCGTCTGTTATGTCTGTCCGCAGGAAGCCCCTGCCGAGGACCTGCCGCGCATTGTGCAGCATCCGGCGGTACCGCGCGTCATCCACGTCGCGCAGGAGTGCTGCCATGTCCTGGTCCCCGCTCGCGGCGGCGTCCCGGATCAGCAGGAAAACCGGGGCCGCCAGCGGGCTGACCTCGGCTGCGAGCTGGCCCAGTTGGTCCATGAGTTCCCCGGCGTGCAGGACCGACAACTGCGCGCGGTCTGACCGTTCCTCAGCGGCGGGACCGCCCGCACCCAGCAGGCTCTGTTCGTATATTGCCCGCACCAGTCCGGGCTTTCCGCCGAAGCCCTTGTAGACGGACTCCGGGGAGACGCCGGCGGCCCGGGCGATGGAGGCAATGGTTGTGCGGCCGTATCCACCCGCCAGGAAGAGCTGGCGGGACTGCGCGAGCACCTCTTTCCTGGACGCCTCGGCGGCCTCGCGGCGGCGCCGGGCATCGTAGGGGCGGCGGCGCGGAGCCCGGCGGGGCAATTCATTGACCTCAGGTTCCACCGGGCATATGCTCCTTACAGCAGTTCATTCCAGTGAACTGTATCGAATTTAGCGTACCAGCCTCTCCGCCTTCCACGACGGATAAAACAAGGAGCAGATCATGGACGCAGCAGAAGTAGGAATCCTTCCCGAGGGCCCGGTACAACGCGTTGTAGCGGCCGCAAACCGTCACGACCTGGACGGTGTCGTCGCGCAGTTCGCGGCGGACTACGAGAACACCACCCCCGTTCACCCCGCCCGGAGCTTCAAGGGCTCGGCCCAAGTGCGAAAGAACTGGGCCGCGCTCTTCGCCGGGCTGCCTGACCTCCGCCTCACGGTCCACGACGCAGCGATAGGCGCCAACGGCAAGGTGTGGATGGAGTGGAGCAACCGCGGGACCCGGCCTGATGGAACGGTGTCTGCCTCCGCGGGGGTCGCCATCTTTACCGTCCGCAACGACGTCATCACCGCAGCGCACTTCTACCTGGAACCTGTGGAGCATGAGTCGGGGGACGTGAACGCGGCGGTCCGCATGGCGGTCCATGGGGCAGCAGCGGGGGAGACGGAGGGGTCATGATCCTCGTTGTCGGCGGCACCGGCCGCCTCGGCCGCGCCCTGGTACCCATGCTCACAGGCGCCGGCCACCGCGTCCGCGTCATGGCGCGCGGCGTTTCCTCATCGTTCCCGCACGTGGCGGGCGACGGCGTCGAGCACCTGCGCGGGGACCTCGCCTCTGAGGCGGACTGCCGGAAAGCAGTGGCAGGCTGCACCGCGGCCGTGTTTGCGGCGTCGGGATTCGGCCTCAAGGACTCCGACCCCCGCGCGGTGGACCGCGATGGCGCCATCAGGCTTATCCACGCGGCGGCCGCTACCGGAGTCCAGCACATGGTCATGATGTCCATGCAGGGCGCCGCCCCCGATGGGCCTATCGAATTTCTGCGCTGCAAGGCTGCGGCCGAGGACTCCCTGCGCCGCTCCGGTATGGAGTGGACAGTCATTCGGATCGGCCTGCTACTGGAGCAGCGCCTTGCAAACGTCACTGCCCCGCTGGAATCCAAGGGCAAGGTGCTGGTGTTCGGCTCGGGATCTGCCCCGGTTACCTTTACAACTGTCCGGGACGCCGCGGCCCTCGCCCGCCGTGCCCTGTCCGACCCGGCGCTGCGGAACAGGGTCATCGAATGGGGCTCGGAGACGACTACGGGCATGGAGTTGGCTGAGGCTGTCCTGGCCCGGGCCGGGCACGGATCTGTCCAGCGGATCCCGCTCGCGGCCGAGCGATTCCTGTCCGTCGCGGCCAGGCCGTTCTCACCCTTCCTTGCGCGCGTTGCCGGGGCCGGCGTCTGGGAGGAATCCGGAGCCGCCGCCTTCGATCCGGGGCTGATGCGTGCAAAGTTCCCGGACATTCCCGTTACCGGCCTGCGGCATGCCCTCTTGGCGATGCCGGTCGTGGGGGAGCGATAGCAGCGGTCCCAGGACAACTTCGGATCAGGGGAGCGGCTGCCGTTCCCCGACGCCGACTGAAGTCACCTGCGCAACGTAGTCCCGGCGTCGTCGTTCCAGCCGGGCCTGCCGGCCCGGCGTCGAGCAGGCTGTTTCCACGGGCCGGATCACGGACGGCCCCCAGCGGGCGATGGAAGTGCTTCTGGTGATGTCTTCCGGCGGACGCCGTCCTGATACATTCGGTTCAACCACCCGTACGTTCCCGGATGAAGGCCATGAAGTGCGGGACCACCGACACTCAATGGGAGCTCTGTACGTGACAACAACGCCGAGGCTTTCCGGCCTGAAACAAGCCAGGTGCAGGCGTGCCGGACGATAGGCTGCAGGGCACTGGCCCGCTGGAGCCTGCCCTCCCTGACGCCACCGCGCTCGCCTCCGCGGTGCGCACGGGTGAAACCTCCGCCGAGAGCGTCCTGGCGGAGGCGCGGTCACGGGCCAATGCAGCACCCGACCTTTGTGCTTTCATCCAGGAGGTCTGGGACGGGGCCGCCGTTACCGCGAGGGAGGTGGACCGCCGACGGGCCCATGGCGAGGAGCTGGGGCCACTGGCCGGTGTTCCACTCAGCGTCAAGGACGTCATCGCTGTGGCAGGTCTGCAGCTGACCGGTGGCAGTGCTGCATACGCCGGAAACATCGCCTCATTCACTGCCACTGCTGTGCGGCGCCTGCAGGACGCGGGGGCCGTGGTGGTTGGAAAAACCAACTGCCCTGAGTTTGCGTTCGGTGCCGTCACCGAGAGCGCCGTCGGTGGCCGGACACTCAACCCCAGGTTTCCCGGTGCGACGGCGGGTGGCTCGAGCGGGGGAGAGGCTGCCGCCGTCGCTGCCGGCATTTCGGCGCTCGGCCTGGGCACCGACTACGGCGGATCGCTGCGGTGGCCGGCGCAATGCGTGGGTATCACCGCCCTGCGGCCCACCCCGCGTTCAGTTCCTGACCTGGGAATCGTTCCGGGAGCGGGCGGCTGGTACGGGGGCGGCAACCCGTCCCCGCCCGGTGCCCGCCTTCAAGCCGCCACTCAAGTCATTGGGCCGCTCGCACGATCAGTGCGGGACCTGCGGACGGCGCTCGCAGTGCTTACGGATCTACGCCCCGGGGTTCGGACTTCACCCGCCGGGGCCGTCCCCGGCAATATTGCGGTTGCATGGAGTGATGGTTCCGCATTGGGGCCGGTACGCCGTGAAGTGTCGGAGAAGATCGCCTTATTGGCGGATCAGATCGCGCCGGAGGTCCGGACACTCACGCACGTACCGGATCTGTTTGCGGGATCGCTGGCAGCCTATAACCGGCTCCGCCCTGTTGATCCGATGGTTGATCATGCCGCGGCTGTCGCCGGCCAGGAGCACCTGATCCTTCCTGCGAACCTCGACGTAATCCGGCGCTCCTTGCAAACAGACGCAGGGGAACTCGAAGCGGCTGTTGCCGAATCCGGGCAGGCAAGAAGACGTGATTTGGCGGTCTTCGATACCGCTGACATCGTCCTCCTGCCGGTGGCCGGTGGACCTGCCTGCGACGTGTCCGGAAAGCTGGACATTGACGGGCAGTCCATTTTTGGCTGGGACATCATGGGGCAATGCAGGGCTGTGACCATGGTTGGCGCCCCTGTTGTTTCGCTGCCCGTCGCGTTCTCGTCCGAGGGCCTGCCGCTGTCTGTCCAGGTTGTTGCACGGCCGGGGGCAGATGCGCTGGCGGTGGACTTTGCCGAATGGCTTGAGTGGTTCACACGGATTGATCTGCCGGCTTCACGTTTGTAGGTGGTCTGGGGCACCGACGGAGGACGACGGCGGGAGGCAAGTCCCGCCGTCGTCGTTCCTGCTGCCCCGGTGGACCTACCTAATGTCCTTCAGGGGTGCCGTTGCCCTGTCTGGGCTCAGCAGACGGTGCCAGACTTTAAAGTCCAGGCGTGGGCAAAGAAGGTCGGCGATGACGACGGACAAACACCGGGTGCGCGGGTGGGCGGCCCGGCACGAAATCGTGCTTTACCTCGTACTGGCCTACGCGGTCTCTTGGTGTATCTGGCCGTTGGTCCTGCTGAACCCGGGCAGTAGTCCACTGGTGCCGTTCGGGCCCGGGCTGGCCGCCGTCCTGGTGGCATTCTTGGCAGGTGGCCGCCGGGAGTTGATCAATTTCCTCCGCCAGCTTTGGCGATGGCGGGTCAACTTTGGCTGGTACGCAGTGGCATTGGGTGTGCCGTTCGCCGTTCCGGGTCTTGCCCGTCTTGCAGCGGTGATGGCCGGAGCTCCGGCCCCGAGCTGGGAGCCATCTGACGCGTTGCAGGTTGCCAGTTCGATTGCGGTCACGATCGTCATCGTGGGCATCTTTGAGGAGCTGGGCTGGAGGGGTTTTCTTCTTCCACGGCTGCAGGTCACGCGGAACGCACTGGCGTCTGCATTGATGGTGGCGTTGGTGTGGTTGCCCTGGCACCTTCCGGAACTGGTGTCCGATCCGGGCCAGCGCCCCTTGGTGCCGTTCGCAGTCTACATCGGGGCGCTGTCTGTAATCCTTGCCTGGCTCTATAACTGCACGCGGGGCAGCCTGCCGGTGGTGATCTTGTTCCATGCCGCCTTCAACAGCTTCACGCAGTTCTTTCTCGCCGAACTGCAGGGCGGGGACCAGTATCTGGTGGCGTGGTGGACCCTTGCCGGCTTGGGCGCCCTCCTGGCCGTGGCCATCACGGTCTATCCCGGTCACCACAGCCTGGTCACGGTGGATGAGCGGGGCGGCGTGACCGGCTCCACAGCCGGCCCGCCGCCGTCGTAATACGTTTACAAACCGCGCAGGAAAGCCAGGCCGCTGGCAGCCAGCTCGTCCTGGCTCGGGGCGAGCGGCCGCCAGATGGACGCCGCAACGGCAATCGCCGCATTGTCCACGGTGAAGCTTTCGATGTTCAGCGGTCCGCTGTAGCCCACCTCGTCCAGGGCCTGGAGGAAGCCTCCCCAGTCGGTCTGGTCCCCGCCGGGGGCGCCGCGGTCGTTCCCGCACACCTGCACGTGGACCACGTGTTCGCCGGCCGCCCGGACTGCGGCGGCCAGCGAGCGCTCCTCGATGTGCAGGTGGTAGCTGTCCAGGGCAATGCCGACGCCGTTGCCGAGCAACGGCTCCAGCGCCTCGAGCGCCTGGTCCACGGTGTTGATCACCGACGTTTCATACCGGTTCAGCGGTTCGATGCCCAGCACGACGCCCGCTTCAAGGGCCCGGGCCGCCACCGGCTCCAGGTTCCGGCGCAGCTCGGCATAGGCCTCCCGCCGCTTCTCCGGCGACATCCGCCAGACCCGGCCGGTCTGGGCGTAGAACGGGCCGCATACAGTGGGCGAACCGATACTGCCAGCCATACTGATGCAGTCCAGAAGGTAGGCCTGCGTCCTTTCCACCGACGCCGGGGCCGCGGACACGAGGTCCCGCCCCGGCGCCATGGCACCGACAAGAAACGGACTTAGCCCCGTGGACTCCAGGGCTTCGCGCGCTGCGGGGGCGGTGAAGTCGCCGGCGTTTTCCAGCGGGAGTTCGACGGCGTCAAACCCCAACGCGGCGATCCTCGCCAGGTGACCGCCCAGGTTGGCATCGGTCAGGGGAGACTCCCAGACCCAGGTGCTGATCCCGATGGGACGCTTCACGCCGCTCCCTCCAACGCCGCCCTATGCGCAGGGTTAGGGGATCTGCCGCTGCTGCCAGACCTGCGGGTAGCCGGGGAGGTCTTCTCCGCCGAACTTGGCGTAGTGGCCACCGGGCATCCCCTGGTTGCGCTCCAGCCAGGAATCCAGCTCGTCCGCGAGGATTGGCTTCTGCGGGAGAATCCATTCGGCCGGGACCTGCTCACCCTTGAAGATCTTTTCCACGGCCAGCAGCGGGGTCCGCCACTGGAAGTTGGAGTAGACGGGGGCCATGGCATCGATGCCGGTTTCCTTCCACTTGGTCAGGAAGCTCATCTCATCCTCGCCGGTCATCACCGGAAGGTCCTTGCCGGCATCCTCGAAGGCTTCTAGGGCAGCCACCGCACCGTCGCCGGCGTCCATCCACACACCCTTGACGTCGCCGGTGGCCAGTTCGTCGGAGATGATTTTCTTGATCTCGGTGGGGTCAGCGCCGGTGAAGTAGTCCTTGGCCTCGATGCCCTTCTCCTCAAAGATCTTCTTCGCCGCCGCCCAGCGGTGTTCCAGCACGTCCACGCCGGGAAGGATGCGGAGGGCCACCACCTTGTCACCGGACTGCAGCTTGTCGGTCAGGAACGTGGCGGTGTCGATGCCCCAGGCAAAGCCGCCGATCGGGTGGATGAACGTGGTGGCGCACTCGGTTTCCACGCCGCGGTCAAACACCACCACCGGCTTGCCGGTCTCGCAGGCGCGTTCCACGGCCTGCGTCAGGGCCGCCGTCGAGTTGGGCGAAATGACGAACGCATCGCAGTTGCCCTCGTCGATGAAGTAGTCAATGTCCGCGATCTGAGTGTTGTCGTTGTCCTTGGCATCCCGGGTTTCCATCTCGGAAATGGCCCCCGAGTCCTGCAGGACCTTGAGCTGCTGGTTCATGGTGATCCAGCCGGTCTGGCGCCACGGGTTCGAGATGGAAGCATTGGCGAAGCAGACCTTCTTCGCCCCGGAGGAAGCGAACTTCGCCGTGTCCGTCATGTCACCGGCAATGTACTGCAGGTACGGCTGCTCCGCGTTGCCTTCAAAGGACGCTGAGCGTTGCTCAAATTGGTCGTCGTACAGCTTCTGGTCAAACCAGTCCTGGCTGGCCGGAGTGGTTGCCGCCGGTGAGCCGGTACCCGGTGCGGTTGTTTCGGTAACCGACGGATCCGTGGTGGTACAAGCAGTCAGCACCACCAGCGGCAACGCCGCCCCAAGCGCGACAGCGCGGATAGAGTGTTTGCGCATCAGACTCGATCTCCTCCTTGTTCGGTGCCCTCGCGGGGCATGGGTGCTGCGCTTAGCTGGTGCCGTTCGTCATGGGCAGCGGATGTGGCTCCCTTGCGTTTTCGCTGCCATGACTTGGACGCTGCTGCCACAGCGATAATGATGATGACCCCCTGGACGGTGTCCCGCCACGTGGCCTGGACCCCCATGAAGTTCAGGAGGGTGAACAGCGCCTCGAGGGCGAACGCGCCGGCCGCCGCGGACAGCACCCAGCCGCGTCCGCCTCCCAGCACCACGCCACCGAGCACGACGGCGGTAATCGCCGTGAACTCGTAGCCCCGCCCCACGGACGGGTGGACTCCGGCATAGCCCACGAGCAGGATGCCGGCCACGGTGGCCGACAGGGACGAGATGATGAACGCCCGCGTCCGCACCCACCAGACGCGGGAACCGGACAGCTCAGCAGCCCTCGGGTTGTCACCGACGGCGATGAGCATGCGGCCAAAGGGGCGGCGCATGAGGACGACCGCCAGGATTGCCACCGCCGTCAGAATGATGACCGGGTAGGGAATGATGTCCAGGACAGGGACGTCCTGGATCCCGCCACGCCCGATCTGGCGGAAGCTGTCCGCCGGGTTTCCCTGGGCCGCGCCGCCGGTCCAGTAGAGGACCAGCCCGAGCAGGGCCAGCATCATGCCCAGCGTCACAATGAAGCTGGGCACCTTCAGGAGCGTTGTGATCAGTCCGTTCACCAGCCCGATGAAGGCGCCGAGCACAAACATGAGGATCAGGACCGGGATCACCCTGGAGTCGTCCTGCCGGATGAGGTTGCCGGCAACGATGACCTGCATGGTCACCACTGATCCCATGGACAAGTCGAATTCGCCGCCCACAATGACGAAGTACTGGCCGATGGCGGCGATGGCAATTGGCGCTGTCCTGCCGATGAACCGGATGAAGGAGCCCGGCTCCCCGAACGAGGGGTTCAGCGCGATGATGGCCGCCAGGAGCCCGATCAACAGGATGAAAACGGCGCCGCCGGGGGTGCGCAAAGCCCGCAGGAGCCGCTGGGACCGGCTGGCGCGGTTTTGCCGGAGGACCGCACTGCGGTCGGAGGGCAGTACTGTGCTCATGGTCCCTCCGCCCGTGAAGCCGATGCAGTCTGTGCCGCAGGCGCTTCCGCCGGGCCCTTCGAACTGAACCGCTCCGGTCTGTTGACGATCCTGCGGCGGGCGTACACGGCGACGGCGACGACGATCACCACGCCCCTGACCACGTCCTTGAGGAAGGGGTTGATCTGCATGACGGACATGATGTTGTCCAGCATGGCGAAGATGAGGACGCCGCCCAGGGTGCCGGTGATGGTCCCTTTGCCGCCGGCCAGCAGGGTGCCTCCGAGGACCACAGCGGCAATGGAGAGCAGATCGTAGCCGCCCTGGGAACCCACCGTCGGGCTGCCCACCCCCAGCCGGCTGGCGAGGAGCAGCCCCGCCATTCCCGCCAGCAGCGAACAGATCACATGGGCCGTGATGACCGGCAGGTCGATGCGGATTCCAGAGGTGCGGGCCACGGAGATGTCACCGCCCACCGCATAGAGGTGGTGGCCCATGCGGGTGCGGTGGAGCAGCAGCATGGCCAGGCCCGCGCAGGCCAGCATAATGATGGTCGAGATGGGCACAGGCCCCAGGCCGGTCGCCCCGATCAGCCGGAACGAGAGCGGGGTCTGTCCGAAGCTGCCCTTGAAGTTGGTCGCAAGGTAGCCGCTGATGATCAGGCCCATGCCCAGCGTGGCGATGAAACCGTGTACGTTGAGGCGGGCCACGATCAGCCCGTTCGCCAGGCCGATGATGGCGGCGGCGCCCAGCGTAAGCAGGACCCCGGGCAGGACGTTGCCCGGGTTGTTGGCCATTACCCCCGCGGCAATAAGGCTGGCGAGGCTGGCGACGTAGGGCACGGAGAGGTCAAGGCTGCCTGCCAGGATGACCAGCGTCTGTCCGATCGCGATGAAACCGAGGACGCTGGTTCCGGTCAGGATGCTCGAGATGTTGCCCTGGCTGAAGAAATTCCGTCCCACCGTGCTGACGAGCACGGCGCCCACGACCAGGGTCAGCAGCGCCACCAGGTAGACGATCTGGGTGGAGGACAGGCGGTCGAAGAAGCTGCCCCGTTGTTTCATGTTCCTCCTCCAGGTGCTGTCCTGGCGCCCGTTCCCAGCTGCAGGACGGCTTCCTCGGACGTTCCGGCCGGAAGCTCGCCGGCCAGGCGCCCGTCGCGCATGACCAGGATCCGGTCCGACATCCCGATGACCTCAGGCAACTCGCTGGAGACCATCAGGATGGCTTTGCCTTCGGCTGCCAGCTTGCGCATCAGCCGGTACACCGCCACTTTGGCTCCCACGTCGATGCCGCGGGTCGGTTCATCCAGCAGGACCAGGCGGGGGCGGATGGCCAGCCATTTGGCAAGGACCACTTTCTGCTGGTTCCCGCCGGACAGGTACTGCACCTCCTGGTCCAGGTCCCGGGCCACAACTTCCAGGGAGGAAAACACGCCGGGGATCTCGGTTCGGGCCGTCCCGGTGCGGCGCGGGAAAACCGATCTGATGACGGTCAGCGCGTTGTTCAGGATGGACTGGTTCAGGCTCAGGCCCTCGGCCTTGCGGTCTTCTGTGATGAGGGCCATCCGCGCCCGGACCCCCTCGCGCGGCGATTTCGGTGCCACTTCACGGCCTTCCACCTTCATGGTGCCGCGGGTAAAGGGGGCGGCACCGAAAATGGCGTGCAGCAGCTCAGTGCGGCCGGAGCCCTGGAGGCCGGCCAGCCCCACAATCTCACCCGGCTGGACGCTGAAGCTGATCCCGTCCAGCTGGCCGTTTCCGGCATCGTGCAGTTCGAGGATCGGCTGTGCGGGGACGTCGGCGCCGCTGTCCGCAGGGGGCAGTTTGTCCGGGAAGAAGGCTGAAATGGGCCGGCCCACCATCAGCCGGACCAACCGTGTGTCGTCGAGTTCCGAGGCGGGGCCGGTGCTGACCACGCGGCCGTCCTTCAGGACGGTGATGACGTCGCACAGGTCAAAGAGCTCCCGAAGCCGGTGGGAGACATAGAGGATGGCCGTTCCACGTTCCCGGAGGCGGGACACGATCTGGTAGAGGAGCTCAACTTCGGCGCCGGCCAGTGCGGCGGTGGGCTCGTCCATGGAAACGATCCGGGCGTCGTAGCTGACAGCCTTCGCAATCTCCACTACCTGCTGCTCAGCAACGGTCAGGGTCCGCACCTGCGCGGTGGGCCGGATGGCGGTGATCCCGAGCGACTCCAGCAGTTCCGCCGTTTTCGCGTTCATCAGCGCCTTGTTCACCAGGACTCCGCGGCGGGGCTCCCGGCCCAGGTAGATGTTCTCGGCCACCGTCCGGTCGGGAAGCAGGTTGAACTCCTGGAATACCGACGAGAGGCCGGCTTCGTGGGCCTTTGTAGGGTGGCTGAAACTGACTTCCCGGCCGTCCAGAAGCACCGTTCCCGCGTCCGGCTGGTAGACGCCCGCGAGCACTTTCATCAGGGTGGATTTCCCGGCGCCGTTTTCACCCACGAGCCCGTGGACCTGGCCCCGGTGAAGGGTAAGGTGGGCGTCTTCCAGAACGGGAATCCCGAAGAAACTCTTGGTCAGTCCACGGACTTCCAGGAGTGGCGGGGGATCAGCTGAACCTTGAGGGCGCCCGCTGGGGATTGACGCCTCGCCCGTCCGTCCGGGGTTCTCCATCGATCCGCCCACGCCTAACTGTTACAGGGCGGGTTCAGTTCCGTCAAGGGATAAGCGATGGCTTACTACCAGACCTCTTTGGCTGCGTTTTGCGGGTATCTCGGCACGTCAGACACGGGTAGGGCGGCCAGCGAGGATCGCTGACCGCCCCACAGCCTTCCGGTCGCGCCGCTACTGCAGTCCGGGCACCCCGTCCTGGATCCTGAACGAGGCCTTCGTGGAAACCGGAGCGCCCGGCGTCGTGACGTACTCCAGCGTCCGGAAGTCAGCCGTCATCGAGTCCTTGGTGATCTTCGTGTTCACGTAACCGCGGTTGTCGTTGTAGAACTTCAGGTGCGGGTTCCACGCCATCACCGGGTCCGTCGTGGAACCGGTGCCGTTGCCCGTGGAGGTGATGGAGGTGCACACCAGCTCCGAGCCGACCACCGGGGAGGCGGGATCCTTGTAGTCCACCTTGAGGTCGTTGGCCCAGTTGCGGTGCACGTCGCCGGTGAGGACGACGGCGTTGCGCACCTTCGCGTCCAGCCAGCCCTGGGTGATGCGGCGGCGGGAGGCGGCGTAGCCGTCCCAGCCGTCCATCGAGACGTCGTCGATCTCGAGGGCCTGGGCGCGGTCACGCTCGGCGAAAAACACCTGCTGGCCCAGGATGTCCCAGCGCTGCGTGGAGCTCCTGAACCCGTCCAGCAGCCACTTCTCCTGTTCGGCGCCGGTGATGGTGCGGTCCTCGGCCAGGCGTTCGGCCACGTTCTTCTTCCAGCCGTCCCCGGCGAGCTGGTCGTCGCGGTACTGCCGGGTATCCATCATATGGAAGTTGGCCAGCTGGCCCCACTGGATGGTGCGGTAGATCTTCATGTCGAACCCGGCAGGCACGGAGGAGGCGCGCAGCGGCATGTTCTCGTAGTACGCCTGGAACGCGGCGGAGCGGCGCTGCCGGAACCGCTCGGTGGTGTCGTTCAGCTGCCCGGCGTCGGTGTTCTCCGGGACCTCGTCCGCCCAGTTGTTGTCCACCTCGTGGTCATCCCAGACCATCAGCCATGGTGCGATCGCGTGCGCGGCCTGCAGGTCGGCGTCGGACTTGTACTGCGCGTGCCGCTGCCGGTAGCCCTGCAGCGTGCTGGTCTCCGGGCCCTGGTGGTCGCGCGGGTTGCCGCCGCCGATCACGTAGCTGTCCTTCTTGTACTCATACAGGTAGTCGCCCAGGTGCAGCACCAGGTCCGGGTGGTCCTCCGCCAGGCGGGTGTAGGCGGTGAAGTAGCCGTGCTCGTACTGCGAGCAGCTGGCGAACGCCATGGCCAGCGCGGCGGGCGTCTCGTGCAGCGCCGGGCTGGTGAGGGTGCGGCCCACGGCGCTGACGTGACGGCCGGTGCGGAACCGGTAGAAGTACTCGCGGCCGGGCTTGAGGCCGCGGAGCTCCACGTGGACGGAGTGGGCGGTTTCGATCCGGGCGTGCTCGACGCCGCGGGCTACTACGGTGCGCATGCCGGCGTCCTCCGCCACTTCCCAAGCCACCGCGACGTTGCGGGAGGGCATGCCGCCCAGGCCGTCCTCGGCCAGCGGGTCCAAAGCGAGCCGTGTCCAGATCACGAAGCCGTCCGGCCACGGCTCGCCGGAGGCGATGCCGAGCAGGAAGGGATCGGTGCGGAGTCCGGCGTCGTCCGCTGTTGAAACAGCGACGGCGGCACCTGGCAGGGCGGCGACCAGGCCGGCCCCGAGGCCGGCGGAGATGAGGGATCTGCGTGAGATGTTGTCCATGGCTTCGACCGTAGGAAGGCCGGTTGGACAGGTCCTGAGGAGGATATGAATGAACGGTTAACGGCGTGACAAGGGCTGTTGATGTGCGCTTCTGGGGGCTTAGCCACCGCAGGAGGCCAGGAACGCCAGGTACCGCGGATCGCCGCGTCCCACCAGCCGTCCCAGCTCCTCCACCGCAGTGAAATCACTGGCACCCATGTCAGTGGACAGCCAGCGGACCAGGAGCCCGGCGTCATCGCTGGACCGCACGGCCGACCCCACCGCGAGATCCAGCTGGTCGCGGAGCATCTGCACCGACAGAACACCGGAGCGGCTGAGCAGGGGAGCGCGGTAGGCCTGCAGCGCGTCGGAGACCCGCCCTTCATGCAGCAGCCGAAGCACCCGCCCCGAGTCCGAGCTGCCGGCCAGGCCGGCAGCCAGCCGGTAGGGGTTCGACTCCACGGCCTCACCCAGCAGGGAGCGGACCCGGAACATCTCCGTGCGGATGGCCACCGGCGTGCCCGCATCGCCGTGAAGCTCGTAGGCAAGTTCCTCCGCGCTCCAGCCCTGGTGCCGGGAATCCAGCAGCGCCAGGATCTCCGCGCGGCGCAGCGTCAACGGCATCCTGCTGCCGTCCCGGAAAACGGCGGCAGGCCGGTCGCCCAGCAGCTCCAGCGACTCGACGGCGGCCGCTGGCCGCACAGACTGCCGGCGCGGGGACTGCCGGGACGCGCGCACCGGAGAAGGGGCTCCTGCCGGCTTCCCGCCGTCGGGCGCCACCAGCAGCGACTCGGCAACCCGGACCGCGCACCGCACCATCCGCAGCGTGTCCGCGGTGAGGGTGTCCAGCGGCCCGGAAACGTCAAGTACGCCGAGCAGGCGGCCGGTGACCGGGTCCGTGATCGGCGCCGCCGTGCAGGCCCACTCATGGTGGGTCCGGACCAGGTGCTCGGCGGAGAACAACTGCACGGGCCGCCCGGTGACCAGCGCCTCGCTGATCGCGTTGGTGCCGATGCCCGCCTCGGACCAGTCCGCCCCCTCGAAGAACTCGAGCCGGTCCGCCCGCCGCAGCACCTCCGGGCTGCCAACACGCCACAGGATCTCGCCGCTGGCATCGGTCAGCACCAGCAGGTGCCTGCCGGAACTCGAGGAATCCGCCAGCAGCTCGTCGAGGGCCGGCATGACCTGCTGCAGCCGGTGCTCCCGCCGGAGCTCCAGCACCTCGGCTGCGTCATGCAGGTGCCGCGGACTGTGCTGGTCCGGGCTAATGCCCAGGGCCATGGAGCGCCGCCACGAATCGGCCAGGACGTCCGGGATTTCCGGGCGCGGGACGCCGGAGATCACCAGCTCGTGGGCACGGCGCAGCGCACGTGCATACTTTGCCGGATCCGAAAACCTCAGGCCGTAGTCCACAGCTTCCTCCTGCCAGCGCCGTTGCCTGCAGTGTGTAACGCGGTTGAAACCCCCGCGGAGTTCCAATGGTGATGCAGCTCACGCCCGGTCCAGCATATCGCAGGGGATTCCACGGGCGGAGCCACACGGACCAACACAAAGGAGTGGACATGACCGAAACACCCACGGCAGCCGCGCAGGCCTGGCTGGCGGGTTTGGACGCCGCGCTGCAGCGGCGCGACGTGGACGCCGCGCTGGAGCTCTTCGACGACGAATGCTTCTGGCGGGACTTCGTGGCGTTCACCTGGAACCTCAAAACGCTGGAAGGCAAGGCCGAGATCCGCCGGATGCTTGAGGCCACGCTGGACCACGTGCAGCCTTCTGGTTGGGCCCTGTCGGAGGACGCAACCGGCAGCGACGGCGCTAACGGCACTGTGGAAGCCTGGATCACGTTCGAAACCGGTGCTGCCCGCGGCTACGGCCACCTCCGGCTCCGGAACGGAAAATGCTGGACCCTGCTCACCACGATGCAGGAGCTAAAGGGCTTCGAAGAGAAAAAGGGCCCGCGCCGCGACCAGGGTGTGGCGCACGAAATCATCAAAGGCCGCCGTTCCTGGCTGGAGCTCAAGGAGGAACGGGAGGCCCGGCTCGGCTACGACGAACAGCCGTATTGCGTGATTGTGGGCGGCGGGCAGGGCGGCATCGGCCTCGCCGCGAGGCTGCGACGCCTCGGCGTCCCCACCCTGGTCATCGAGAAAAACGAGAAGCCGGGCGACTCCTGGCGCAACCGCTACAAGTCCCTGCACCTGCACGACCCCGTCTGGTACGACCACCTGCCCTACCTGAAGTTCCCCGACGACTGGCCGGTGTTCGCCGCCAAGGACAAGATCGGCGACTGGCTGGAGCACTACACCCGGATCATGGAGCTGAACTACTGGGGCGGCACCGAGTGCGTGGGCGCAGAGTACGACGACGGCACGCAGGAATGGGTGGTCAACGTCCTCCGCAACGGGGAGCCCGTGACGCTGCGGCCCAAGCAGCTCGTGTTCGCCCTGGGTGTGTCCGGCTACCCGAACATCCCAACGTTCGACGGCGCGCAGTCCTTCCTGGGGGAGCAGCGGCACTCCTCGCAGCACCCTGGCGGTGGGGACTGGACCGGCAAGAAGGCCGTGGTGATCGGGTCCAACAATTCCGCACACGATATCTGTGCCGACCTGTGGGAGCACGGCGCCGACGTCACCATGGTGCAGCGGTCCTCCACCCACATCGCCCGGAGCGAGTCACTGATGGACCTGGCACTCGGCGACCTGTATTCGGAGAAGGCGCTGGCTGCCGGAGTGACCACGGAGAAGGCAGACCTGCTGTTCGCGTCCCTGCCCATGCGGATCCTGCCCGAGGCGCAGGTGCCCGTGTACCAGGCGATGGCCGAACGGGATGCCGAGTTCTACTCCCAGCTGGAGGCCGCCGGGTTCGACCTCGACTTCGGCGTGGACGGGTCCGGATTGTTCGTCAAGTACCTGCGGCGCGGCTCCGGCTACTACATCGACGTCGGCGCTTCCCAGCTGATCATCGACGGCCGGGTAAAGCTGAAGTCCGGGCAGGTTTCCAAGATCACCGGCAACGCCGTGGTCATGGACGACGGCACCGAGCTGGAGGCGGACCTGATTGTCTACGCCACCGGCTACGGCTCCATGAACGGCTGGCTGGCGGACCTTGTCTCTCCCGAGGTGGCAGACCGGGTGGGAAAGTGCTGGGGCTACGGCTCGGACACTCCCAAGGACCCGGGCCCCTGGGAGGGGGAGCTGCGCAACATGTGGAAGCCCACCAACGTGCCCAACCTCTGGATCCATGGCGGCAACCTGCACCAGAGCCGCCATTACTCCTCCTACCTGGCCCTGCAGCTCAAGGCGCGGATGGAAGGACTGGAAACCCCGGTCTACGAACTGCAGCCAAGCCATCACACCCGCTGAAAGGAAGAGCGCATCATGAAGGCAGCCCGTTTCCACGGCCGTGAGGACGTCCGGATCGAGGACATCCCGGAACCGGAACTCCGCGCCGGGGCGGTGAAGATCGACGTCGCGTGGTGCGGCATTTGCGGCAGCGACCTCCACGAATACCTGGAGGGGCCCATTTTCGTCCCCGCCCCGGGGCACCCGCACCCGCTCTCCCACGAGGACGCGCCGGTAACCATGGGGCACGAATTCTCGGGGACGGTATCTGAAGTCGGTGAAGGCGTGGAGGGGCTCGCTGTGGGGGACAACGTCGTCGTCGAGCCTTACTTCGTGGATGACGAATGCGACATGTGCCAGGCGGGCAGCTACCACCTGTGCCGGCAAATGGGCTTCATCGGCCTCTCCGGCGGCGGCGGGGGCCTGAGCGAGAAAATCGTGGTGGACAGGAGGTGGGTGCACCCCATCGGCGACATTCCCCTCGACGAGGCCGCCCTGATCGAGCCGCTGTCCGTGGCGCACCACGCGGTGGAGCGCAGCGGCGTGAAGGCGGGCGACACGGCGCTGGTGGGCGGGTCCGGGCCGATCGGGCTGCTGACCGCGGCAGTGCTGAAGGGCATGGGCGTGACCACGATCGTCAGCGAGTTGTCCCAGGCCCGGAAGGAGAAGGCCACGTCCAGCGGGGTGGCGGACCACGTGCTGGACCCCAGCCGGGAGGACGTCCCGGCGCGGGTGCTGGAGCTGACCGGCGGCACCGGGGCCGACGTCGCGTTCGAATGCGCCGGCGTCAACGCCGTTCTGGACACCATGCTCGACGCCGTGCGGCCCGGGGGAGTGGTGGTCAACGTGGCCATCTGGGGTGCGCCGGCCACCGTGGACATGCAGAAGCTGGTCCTCAAGGAGATCGACCTGCGCGGCACCATCGCCTATGTCCGGGACCACCCCGCCGTGATCAGGATGGTGCAGGAAGGCAAGGTGGACCTCAAGCCGTTCATCACGGGCCGGATCGCGCTGGAGAACCTGGTGGAGCAGGGCTTCGACACCCTCATCAACCACAAGGACACGGCGGTGAAGGTGCTGGTGCATCCGTAGCCGGCGCCAAACCGTGCCCTGCTACAGTCGGGCTCCATGACCGAACTTCGCCCCGATGCTTCCGGCACGGCTGGTTTCCTCCACACTGCGGACGTTCATGTGGCGACGTTCGAAGGACTTGCCCGGGAACACCTGCCCAGCGCCGCCACGGTCCACCGCGTGGATCCCGACGCTTTGGAGCTCGCGCAGCAGGAGGGGACGGCGGAGAGCGTCCGGGCTGTCGTCGCCGCCCATCTCGAGGAACTCCGCGCGGCTGGCTGCGCGGTGGTCCTGTGCACCTGCTCCACGCTCGGCGAGGTGGCGGAGGAACTGTCGGGCGATGGGATGCCGGTGATCCGTATCGATCGGCCGATGCTTCGCCGGGCCGTGGGTCTCGGTCCACGGGTCGGTGTCCTTGTGGCGCTGACGAGCACCGTCGAGCCCACCACCCGCGTCCTCGCCGAGGAAGCCGCAGACGCAGGATCGGATATCTGCGTCGAAGTCAGTGTCGTCGAGAATGCGTGGGACGCCTTCCTGGCCGGCGATGCGGACGCCTACCACTCGCGCATCGCCCGGGCGGCGCGTGCGCTCGCAGGCCGCTGCGACGTCGTCGTCCTCGCACAGGCAAGCATGGAACCCGCTGCCGCCCTGCTCACCGAACTCTCGGTCACTGTCCTTACCAGCCCGCGCTCCGCCGTCGAAGCGGTCGGGGCTGCAATGCCGACAGGGACCGAAACGCCCGACTTACGTTAGTCCCGGCGCGGCGGGCACTTAGCTCGGCAGGGTCAGTCGGGGTTTCGACAGGCTCAACCACCGGGGCTCGGCTGGCTCAACCGCCGGAGGTGGACTCAGCCATCGGATCTCGTCTTGGCAGCTTTGGCCCTTGGGGCCTTCGGCTCCTTCGGCGGCAGCGTGGCAACGTACTCATAAGCCTTGGTGACCCATGCCTTTGCCCGGGCGTCGTCGCCGTCGCCCTCCTCATTCCACATCTCAGGCAGACCGGAGTAACCGGCCATGGGACGCTCCGCAGGGCCGAACGGCAGGGTCCTCTCGGAGGACTCCAGCAGCACCCGGTCGTCCTCGGACAGCTTGACGCCAACCGTGGATCCGAAGAGGCCGGCGAACATGTTGCCGTTCACGAACGCCCCCAAATTGCCGAACATCGGCTTCACCGCCACCTCCGGATGGTCGGGGACAATCGAGCGGAAGCGTTCCTTGTCGGCGTCGGACGCCTTGGGCATCTCCATGGTTCTTCTCCCGTCAGTTGGGCAGTCTGGTTTGCAGGATATGCCCGCACCGCCGCCGGGGTACAGAGGTTCGGGCCTCCTGCCGCAGGTCAGGCGGACGCGACGGCGTCGTAGGCCAGGACGGCCGATGCTGCGGTGCCGGCCCCGGCGGGGCTGATCGAATCAAAACGCAGGGTCCCGGCGCCGGGCAGGGCCACGGACTGGCCTTCGCGGAACGCCTGCTTGCGTTCCTGCTCCGCCGTCCGGATCCAGACCTGGATGGCCGGGGCGCCGTCGGCCACGCCGATCTTCACGATCCCCACCAGGACATCGCCGAACCTGGGCTGCATGCCCTGTTTCACTGTGACGAGCTGTTCCACGGCCATCCTTACTTCGTGTCCACGGAGTACACGGAGTCGAAGTTTTCCTTGTACTCATCCTCGGTCAGTTCGAGCGTCCCGGACTTGTGGTCGTCATCGCCGCCCATGTAGCCGCCGGAGGGGCCCCACGGGTTGGCCAGGACGATGACCTTGTCGCCGTCGTCGTTGGTTTTCACGTCGACCACGACGTAGGCGTGGTTGGGGACAACGTCGGTCCGGTTGACCTCATCGGACTCCCAGACCCAGTCGAAGTCGTCATCCTTGGTGTCTTCAGTCCCCACGGACACGGCCTGGCCATCACCAAGCCTGTCCTCGATCTCGTCCAGGTCCAGCTCGCCGTCCCTGTCCGCGGACCTTCCCGTCATGAGCTCCATTGCCTCGTGACTGAAACCGCCGTCGATGTCGTCATAGGAACCGCCCCGGTGCTCCGCCGCTGCGCGTTCGTAGATGGACAGCCAGTTTGGCTGGCCGTCCGCACCCCGGACGCCGCCGGAGGTGGACTTGGCCTCGACGGTCACCTCCACAGGCTCGCCGTCCTCGTACAGGGTCACCACCCAGTGCGTGGGTGGATCTCCCACAGGTTTCAGGTGCTCGGCGAGGAACTCATCAAGTTTGCCTTCCCGCTCCAGCATCTGGGCAACCGAGCCGATTCCTGCCAGGAGCCAGCAGTCGCCGATCTGGCCTTGCTGGATATCTGCGGGATCGCCGGCGTCAGGGTCTTCACGGACATCGCCGGGGACGTCCACATCAGGGCGGTCCGGATCCAGCGGCCCCGGGTCTCCGGGCGGGTTTGAGTCCGGCGTTCCCGAGGTGCCGGATCCCGTTGCACCGGTACTGGTTTGGTCCTGCTGGTCGGCGTTCCGGTTCAGCTCCTCCGCCTGGCTCTGGAGATCCGCGGCAACGCGCTTCAACATTGGCCGGTGTTCCGAGTCCCACGCGGCCTGGAAAGCGGTGGCGTCACGGCCTTCCCACCGGGTCCGGGCCAGGAGTTGGCCCAGTTCCATGGACAGCGCCTTCATCTTCTCGGAATGCTGCGACATTGTTTTGGCCAGTGCCCGCAGCTGTTCAGTATCGGCGCCGTAGAATCCAGGCATCCGTGAGTCCCCCTTTGATGAGCTTCAAGCCACAGTCATGCTATTCGTGCAGCGGTGCATGCCGCGATGGGGAGAACTTCCCCGTCAGCCCGCGGGAATTTCGTTTGGATCGCAGGCCGGGGAGTCCACCGGGACGCTGATGCGAAGGTAGGCAGGGCTCTTGGATTCAATGGTCAGGGTGGCGCCGGCCGCGTCGGTGCTGCGGGCTACCACCCAGCCGCCGGCTACCGTGTCTGTTCCGTTGAAAGCGGGAAAGCCGTGCTGCGCCAGGACGGGGTCGCCCGCGGAGAAGATGTCGGCGAACTGGTTCGACGGCTGCACAACGTCCATGTTGCTTTTCATGGTTTGCGGGTACAGCATGCACCGGCCGTCTTTCACCCGGGCCAGAGTGGCGGGTTCGTCCACGGTCCAGCTGATATCCGGCATCTTCTCTTCCAGGGCGGCCACCATCCCCGCGCGCACCGCGTCATATTTAGGGAAGCTTTCGGCCACGGGAGCGGCGGACGCGGTGACAGGCGGCGGGCTGCTTGTCTCCGTTGCGGGTCCCTCCGGCGCGGTGCAGCCAACCACAACGGTTGTCCCCAGCACCAGGAGGGTTGCCAGAAAGTGTTGCGGCAGCCGGTTCGTTCGGCGGTTCATCGTGCCCCCAATTCTGATGACGGACCTCCTGAACGGCCCACAGGGAATGCTTTCACAGCTGTTGCGGATATGGCGATGGGGACAACAATCCCGATGACGGGAGGGCGCCCTGTGACGTACTTGGCTCGACGCCGGTGGAATCTCCTGTAGTGTGGTTCTTGTTGTTGTGTTTATGCAGTTGGTAGTTCAGGCAGTACGCGCGGTCGAAAGTCCGCGTTCTTCTGAAGTAGCGGTTTTTGAACACCCCACGCCGGAGGGCCCGAAAGTCGGGATTTTCCCTCCACCTTCACGAAGGACAAAAATAATGGCTACTGGTACCGTCAAATGGTTTAACGCTGAAAAGGGCTTCGGCTTCATTTCCCCCGATGACTCCTCACAGGATGTTTTCGCACACTACTCTGCGATCAACTCCAACGGTTTCCGCTCCCTCGAAGAGAACCAGAAGGTTTCCTTCGACACCGAGCAGGGCCCCAAGGGTCCCCAGGCAACCAACATCCAGGCTCTCTAATTTCCTAGAGTTCCGGGACCGTTAGGTTTCTTCAAGCAGGGTCTGCCTCCGGGCAGGCCCTGCTTTTGTTAACCCGGGTGTGCCGAAAGGCAAATGGCATCAGCGGTCCCAAACCGCACAAGCGGCGCTGGGCAGCACCGTTCATGCGGTTCAGGGCCGTTCGTAATTTCGACAGGCTCAACCACCAGCCGCCGGGCTACCCCAGCCCCATTGCGTTCCGGACCTCGTCCAGGATGTGGTGCATGGCCCGTTCGGCCACCACCGTATCGCCGCGGGCCACTGCCGCAGCCACATCCTCATGCGCCTGCAGTGCTTCGTTCCGCGGCTTGAACGGCATCAGCCCCTGCTGGGTGCGGCTGGTGAGCACCTCGGCCACCATGCCCTCCAGCGCCCGGAACATCTCGTTGCCGCAGCTCCGGAGCAGCAGCTGGTGGAACTCGATGTCCGCCGCCAGGAAGGCCTGAAGATCACCGGCCTCGCCCAGCCGCCGCAGCTCTGCTCCCAGGGCCACCAGTTGTGCGCGTTCGGCGGCGCTGGCCCTACGCGCCGCCCCGGCCGCGGCGATGGGTTCGACGGCGATGCGCAGCTCCGTCAGGCTGCTGTACTGGATCTCGCGCCGGTCCGACGCCAGGCGCCAGCGCACCAGCTTGGGATCGAAGACGTTCCATTGATCGGGCTCCTGCACCACGATGCCCACCCGCCGGCGCGAATAGACCAGGTTCATCGATTCCAGGACCTTCATGGTGTCCCGTGCCACCGTGCGGGAAATTCCGTACTCCTGCTGCAGCCCCTCGAGGGTCAGCCTGCTTCCTGGCGGGAGGCTTCCGGACGCGACGGCGATGCCAACCGCCTCCAGAACGCGTTCATGCATCGCGGGGGAGGCCCCGCCGTCGTACGCGTTGTCCGCGTCCCCTGCTGTCGCCGTCGACATTGTTTTCGCCGCCTCTCTCCGCGCCGCAGCGCCCTTATAGGATAGCGAAAATTAGAAAAGGTATGACTTGTGACACCAAAAGATAGTATCTTTGGTATCGAAAGGTGATACCTTATGGCGTAGCCCACTTCATCACGGGCACGCAGCGAGCTTCTTCGAAAGCCAAAGACGTCTTCTCCGGAGGTATGAACATGCAGTATCCACCCACGCATCTTGTGGTCATGGGCGTTGCCGGGTCCGGCAAATCCACCCTGGCGGCGGCCCTGTCCAAGCAGCTGGGCTGGACCTGCGCCGAGGCTGACGAGTTCCACCCGGATACCAACATCGCCAAGATGTCCCGAGGCATTCCGCTGCAGGACGAGGACCGCTGGCCCTGGCTCCGGGAAATCCGCGACTGGATGACCGCCCAGGCCCAGGCCGGCTGCAGTACCGTCCTCACCTGCTCCGCGCTCAAGAAGAGCTACCGCCAGCTCCTGTCCGAAGCCGAAGGCCGTGTCCTCTTCCTCCACCTCGACGGCGGCGCTGACCTGATCAGCCAGCGCATGCAGGGCCGCGAAGGCCACTTCATGCCGCCCACACTGCTGCCCAGCCAGCTGGCCACGCTCGAGGCGCTCAGCCAGGAAGAGCTCGACGCCGGCAGCCTCCGCCTGGACATCTCGCGCTCACCGGAGGAGCTGGTCGCCGCCGTCGTGGAGGCCCTGAAGCTTCCCACCGGCCAGGCGCCCTGCACCCCCTAAGCACCCCCTCAATTCCCCACCAACAGTTCTGTTTCAAAGGAGAACCATGACCATCGAAGGATGGACCCAGACGCTGGGAGCAGGCCCCCTGCTGCTCATCGCCGCAGCCGCGATCGTCGTCCTGCTGTTCCTCATCATCAAGCTGCGCGTGCACGCCCTGCTCGCCCTGATCCTGGTCAGCCTGGCCACCGCTTTCGCCACCGGCATCCCCGCCAACCAGGTGGTCCCGGTGCTGATCAACGGCTTCGGAACAACCCTTGGCACCGTGGCACTCCTGGTGGGCCTGGGCGCAATGCTCGGACGCATCGTGGAAACGAGCGGCGGCGCCAAGGTGCTGGCCGACTACCTCATCGGCGTCTTCGGTGAAAAGCGCGCCCCGTTCGCGCTGGGCCTCGCTTCGCTGATCTTCGGCTTCCCCATCTTCTTCGACGCCGGCCTGGTGGTTATGCTGCCCGTCGTCTTCGCCGTCGCCCACCGCCTGGGCGGGGGAGTGCTCCGCTACGGCCTGCCCGCCGCCGGTGCGTTCTCCGTGATGCACATCTTCCTGCCGCCGCACCCGGGCCCGGTCTCCGCTTCCGCATTCTTCGAAGCCAACGTCGGCCTGGTCATGATCGCCGGCCTCCTCGTGGCCATCCCCACCTGGTACGTCACCGCCTACCTCTACGGCCTCTACACCGGCAAGAAGCTGGTTCTGCCCGTGCCCGAAATCCTGGGCCACGCCACGGCAGAAGCCGAAGCCCACCCGCCGCGTTTCCGCACCATCGTTGGCCTGCTGCTCCTGCCGCTGGTCCTGATCTTCCTCAACACCGGTCTGAACACCCTGGCCTCCTCCGGCGTGCTGGCGGAAGGCACCAAGGACCAGCAGTGGTTCCAGGTCCTGCGCACCATCGGTGAGACCCCGGTGGCCCTGCTGATCGCCGTGCTGGTGGCCATGTTCGTCCTGGGAGCCAAGCGCGGCAAGGACGCCGGAGCACTGGAGAAGCTGCTCGAGTCCTCGCTGGGCCCGGTCTGCTCCGTCATCCTGATAACCGGCGCTGGCGGCATGTTCGGCGGCGTCCTGCGGACCTCCGGCATCGGCGCGGCCCTGGCCGACGTTCTGGGCAACCTGGGCATCCCGCTCATCCTGGCCGGCTTCCTGATCTCCTCCATCCTCCGGATCGCCCAGGGTTCTGCAACCGTGGCACTGACCACCACCGCCGGCCTGATCGCCCCGGCTGTCGCTGCCGCCGGGCTGAACGGAATGCAGGTTGCCGCCATGGTCATCGCCGTTGCAGCCGGTTCCGTGGTGGTCTCCCACGTCAACGACTCCGGCTTCTGGCTGGTGGGCCGCTTCTTCGGCATGGACGTCAAGACCACGCTGAAGACCTGGACCGTGATGGAAACGCTGATCGGTGTGATGGGCTTCGCCATCGCCGCAGTGATCTTCCTGGTGGCCGGGGTGGCAGGCTAGCTTCCCTTCTCCCAACCAGGTAGCGCCAAGTGCCGTTTTGAACCCCCAAAACGGCACTTGGCGCTACTTGCATGTGAGGGCGGGGAACGCCGGCCGGCCCGGCGTCGTTGTGCCAGAGTCACCCTCTTCGGGAACGAACCGACCAAAGGACACCCCTTGACCCAACGCACCATCGTGATCACCGGCGCCAGCGACGGCATCGGCGCAGCAGCCGCGCGGAGCCTGAGCGAGGCGGGGGAGCAGGTGGTCGTCGTTGGCCGATCCGACGAGAAGACCCGTGCCGTCGCCAAGGACATCAACGCGGACTACTTCGTGGCCGATTTCGCCGAACTGGACCAGGTCCGCACCCTCGCCGCGCAGCTGACGTCCGACTATCCGCGCATCGACGTCCTCGCCAACAACGCCGGCGGCATCATGGGCAAGCGCCAACTCACGGTGGACGGCAACGAGTCCACGTTCCAGATCAACCACCTGGCGCCGTTCCTGCTCACCACGCTGCTGATGGACACCCTCACCGCCAGCAACGCCAAGGTCATCAACACCGCCAGCGGCGCCAACGGCATCGGCAAGCTGGACCTGTTCGACCTCAACTCCGAGCACAGCTACTCCACCAACCGCGCCTACGGCACGGGCAAGCTGGCCAACATCCTCTTCACGTCCGAGCTGCACCGCCGCTTCAGCGGGCAGGGAATTACGACGGCGGCGTTCCACCCGGGCGTGGTCCGCACCAACTTCGCGGCAGAGTCCACCAGCCCGTTCCGGCACGCGTACAAGACGCTGCTGAACCGCTTTATGCTCACTCCCGACCAGGGCGCCGACACCATGCTCTGGCTGATCAACGGCACGCCCGGCACCGACTGGATCTCGGGGGCCTATTACGCCAAGCGTGCCCTGGCCAAGGCCAATCCGCAGGCGTACGACGCCGAGCTGGCGCGCGGCCTGTGGGAGAAGAGCGAGGAGCTGGTCAAGCCTGCTGCCTGAGACCGCCCGCGCGGGTTGCTTCCCGGGCGCGTTCGACGTCGGCGGCAGACTCTGCGTGCCCCCGGCCGCTGAGGCCTGCAATCACGCCGTCAACGTCGGCCTCGGGCCGGTTCTGGCTCAGCTTCGCCTTCGCCTCGATGCGGGCGATGACCAGTTCCACCCCCACGATGGCCCGGAGCTGGCCGGAAATAAAGCGCTCGGGCGCATCGTCCATGCTCCACGGGTGCTCAAAGCCGGCCTCATGGACTCCGGTGAGCCGCCTGACCTGCGGCTCCAGCCACTCCGGATCGTCGTGAATGACGAGCCTGCCGTAGACGTGGGCGGTGGTGTAGTTCCACGTGGGGACAACCCGCCCGTGCTCAGCCTTGGACGCGTACCAGGACGGCGAAATGTAGGCATCTTCGCCCTGGATGATGGCCAGGGCCTCTCCGGTGACAGGCTCGGACCACTGCGTGTTGTTCCGGGCAACGTGGCCCTGCAGTGCGCCGTGCTCCCCAACGGTGGGATCGAAAACAAACGGCAGGAGTGTGGCGAGCAGGCCCTGCGGGGTCATGGTGACCAGGTTCAGCGCGCCCGGCCGGGTGAGCAGGTCTTGCACGTCGTCGGGGGTGACAGCGAAATGGGCTGGAATGTACATGGTGCTAGTCCTTTACGGGCTGGAGGGTTCTGGTGATGGGCGGCAGGGCATGGTTGGGAGTGGCAGGTCTGAGCCGGACGCGCACGGCGGCGCCGGCGCACAGGATGACAACCACACCACCGAGAATGGTGGTCCACGTCAGGTCCTCGCCCAGCAGGACGGCGGCCCAGCAGATGCTCAGGACGGGCTGGATAAGTTGGATCTGGCTGACCTGGGCGATGGGGCCGATGGCCAGGCCCCGGTACCAGGCGAAGAAGCCGAGGAACATGCTCACCACGCCGAGGTAGGCAAACGCCGCCCACTGGGCGGGGGAGGCCGACGGCGGCTGCTGGGCAATGGAGAGCACGGCCAGGACCAGCATCAGCGGCACAGCGAGGACCAAGGCCCAGGAGATGGTCTGCCACGCGCCGAGCTCGCGGGCCAGCATGCCGCCCTCGGCGTAGCCGATTGCCGCAGCGACGACGGCGCCCAGGAGCAGCAGGTCCGCCCAGTGCAGCTGACCGAAGCCGCCGGACTGCATGGAAGCGAAGCTGATCGCTGCCAGGGCACCCATAGCGGTAATGAGCCAGAAGGCGGGCCGTGGACGTTCCCGCCCTCGGATGACCGCGGCGGTGGCCGTCGCGGCCGGCAGCAGGGCAATGACCACTGCGCCGTGGGTTGCGGGGGCGGTTGTCAGGGCAAAGGAAGTGGTTAGCGGAAAGCCAACGACGACGCCGGCAGCCACCACCGCGACACGCACCCACTGCGCGCCGCGGGGGAGCGGCTGCCGGGTAAGCGCGAGGGCAAAGGCTGCCAGTAGGGCTGCCACCACTGCGCGGCCGGAGCCGATGAACAGCGGGGACAGGCCGGCCACGGCAACCTTGGTGAACGGAACAGTGAACGAGAAGGCCGCCACGCCGATGAAGCCCAGCCATACTCCGGAGGGCTTCGCGCTGGATAACACTATGCGCTGTGGATGAGTAGCGCTACTATTGTCTCTCATGAACAACGATAGCAGTTCGCGGATCGTGGCGCACCTGAAATCCTGGATGACCGCAGCCGCCCCCGGAGCGAAGCTGCCGTCCACCCGTTCCCTGGTAGCCGAATACCAGGCCAGCCCCGTCACGGTGCAGAAGGCCCTGCAAACCCTCACGGCCCAGGGGCTGATCGAGAGCCGCCCTGGCGTCGGGACGTTCGTGCGTGCGATACGCACAGCCCGCCCATCGGACTACGGCTGGCAGACGGCGGCCCTCCGCTCACCGCTGGCCTCACTGCCATCGGCCTCTTCGACCATGCGTGACGTGCCGCTTGACGCCATCTCCTTCCATTCCGGATACCCGGCCCGTGAGCTCCTGCCCGAGCGCCTGGTGCGGGCAGCCCTCACCCGTGCTGCACGTGGTGACGCCGCGCTGTCCCGCCCGCCGGCTGCCGGAATGCCGGAGCTGCAGTCGTGGTTTGCGCACGAGCTCGGCGCGTCCACGCCGGCCGGGACCACGCCGCCCAACCCGAGCGACGTCGTCGTACTCCCCGGCAGCCAGAGCGGGCTGAGCTCCATTTTCAGCGCCCTGGTGGGGAGGGGCCAGCCGCTGCTGCTGGAATCGCCCTCCTATTGGGGTGCCATCCTGGCGGCCGCTCAGGCCGGAGTGCGCGTTGTCCCGGTGCCCACCGGGACCGACGGGCCGGACCCGGCAGAGCTGGCTCGCGCCTTCGACGAATCCGGTGCCCGGCTCTTTTACGCACAGCCCAACTATGCAAACCCCACCGGCGCGCAGTGGTCGGCCCAGATCCGCGACCAGGTCCTGGACGTGATCCGTTCCAAGGGCGCGTTCCTGGTGGAGGACGACTGGGCGCACGATTTCGGCATCACGTCGAATCCCGTGCCGGTTGCTTCGCGTGACGACTCCGGGCACGTCGTCTACCTGCGCTCGCTGACCAAAAGTGTGTCCACATCTATCCGGGTGGCAGCGGTGATTGCCCGGGGTCCGGCGCGGGAACGCATCTTGGCCGACCGCGCGGCCGAATCCATGTACGTCAGTGGCCTGCTGCAGGCCGCAGCGCTCGACGTCGTCACGCAGCCCGGGTGGCAGACGCACCTGCGCAGCCTCCGGCACCAGCTCGAGTCCCGCCGGGACCTGCTGGTCACCAGCCTGCGCGAGTACGCTCCCCATGCCCACATCGTGCAGGTGCCCAAGGGTGGCCTGAACCTGTGGCTGCGGCTGCCTGATGGGACGGACCTGCAGCGTCTGACCAGGGACTGCGAAGCCGCCGGGGTCATCATCGCCCCGGGGGACGAATGGTTTCCCGCGGAACCGGCGGGTCCATTCATCCGGCTCAATTTCTCGGGCACGAATCCGGGCGCCTTCCCGGAAGGCGCCCGGATCATTGGCCGGATGCTGGAGCAGAACCTGACTTAGGATCAGTCGGCCAGGGCCGCGCAGACGTCAGTCACCGTGCCCGTTCCAGTGAACATGCCCCCGACTTCCTTTCCCCTACGGTCGAGCGTCCAACTGACCGTGCCGGTAGTGAAGTAAACCCCCACCGGGTGTCCGTTCGCCCGTGGAACAGTGATGAGATTGGGTCCGGTAGCGGTAACGAGCTGGCTGCCATCCTCCAGGTACTGGATGTGGGTCACGCCTGAGGCGCCCGTATAGGTGACGGATTCGCCCTCCTTATTAGTGACAGTCATGCTGAGCCCCGGCCAAATGATCTTTTCGCGCTCGCCGGGCAGTGTGATGACTCCGATCTTGCCCTCGGCAGTGAGCACCACTTTGAAGCCAGGACAGGACACTGTGAACGAGCCTTCGATCGGGCCGGGGACGGCAGCGGCAACAGCCGCAGGTGCCGGCGCCACGAGGGCTGCTGCGGCAAGGGCGGCGGGGGCCAGTGTGCGGGCTATAGCAGTTTTCATGGGATCTTCCTTTCAGATTTACTCGGTTGAGTGGCTCAAGAATGGCTCCGGCGGCTTAACCCGTCCTTAATCTGGACCAGAACACTGGACCCCGCCCGTGCCCGGGAGCATGATGGGGTTGGTGTCGCTCCTCGGGGTGCACCAGTGACAGTGCGGACGCTAGGGGTCGCTGGTCGAGAGCTCTGCCGGAACGGGTCAGCCCGCTTCTGCAGCCGGTCAGTGAGGGGTGCTCGGCAATGGGCACATTGTGGATCAGGGCGCTGGGGCCGTTGGTTGTCATAGCCGACGGCGCGTCAGTTTCGGTCAGCAGTGGGAAATTGCGGACCGTCCTCGAGTGCCTGGCCCTTCGGGCAAACACGGTTGTGGGCGCCGACTTTCTGGCCGAGGTTCTGTGGGACGGGCGCCCTCCCGCGCATCCACTCCCGCAGTTGCAGGTGTATATAGCCAATTTGAGGAGCCTGCTCGAACCCGCCCGGCCTAAAGGCTCCGCCTCTCAGCGGCTGGCTAGCAGGCCGGGCGGCTATCTCCTTGCCGTTGTTGATGATGAACTCGACCTGCTCCAGTTCCGTCGGCAGGTGGCTGCCGGCGCGCGGGCGGTGCAGGCCGGCAACTTGGCGGGAGGAGCCAGGCATCTGCGTCAGGCAGTGGAATTGTTCAACGGGCCCGCCTTCCCGGACCTTGCCGATATCGAGCTGATGGCAGCGGACCTGGACGGGCTGGAGGAATCCAGGCTGGACGCATACCAGGACCTCTTCGACATCGAACTCGCCTTGGGCAGGCACGCCGCCCTGATAGGGGAGCTGCAGCGGTTAGTGCCGCAGCATCCCTTCCGGGAACGCCTGTGGGCATCGCTCGTACTGGCCTTGTACCGTTCGGACCGGCAAGCAGATGCACTCGCCGCCTGCCGCGAGGCCCGGGAAACCTTCACCACTGAACTTGGTATTGATCTAGGTGTCCGGCTTCGGGAGCTCGAAACACTGGTGCTTCGACAGGATCCGTCCCTGAATACTCCGGCGGTGCAAGGACAGCGCCGGAGCAGGCAGCGACTGGACAACCTTCCCGCTGCACTTACGCCGCTCGTGGGCCGGGAGAATGAGCTGGGGGAGGTGTGTTCCCTGTACCGGTCGGAGGACTGCCGGCTCGTCACCGTTACCGGTGCCGGCGGGACGGGAAAAACCCGCTTGGCGTTGGCCGCTGCTGCCCGGCTGCGCGAGCGCATGGCCGACGGCGTGGGCTGGGTTAATCTCGCACCGCTCACGCAGGTTCAGCAAGTGCCTGGTGCTATCGCATCGACTCTCGGGCTGGAGGCGGGCGCTGGCGACGATCCGCTGAAGATCGCATCGCGGTTCCTGCATCGGCGCCGCCTGCTTCTGGTCCTGGATAACTTTGAGCACCTAGAGGATGCCTGGCCGGTGGTGCTGGACATGCTCACCGCAGCCCCTGAGCTCCGGATCCTCACCACCAGCCGCCGGCGGCTCGGGCTGCGCCCCGAGTATGAGTTTGAGCTGGCGCCGCTTGAACTGCCCTCGCTCGAACCGCCGCTGCCGCCGCGCCAGCTGCGGGAAGTGCCCGCTGTGAAGCTGCTCGTGAACCGTGGACGGTCGGTCCGTCCCCATTTCGACGTCAACGATGGCAACACAGTCGTGGTGACCCGGCTGTGTCACCGGCTGGACGGCCTGCCGCTCGCCATCGAACTGGCCGCGGCACAACTGCGGCGCCTCGACGAGCGTGCCCTCCTGGCCGAACTGGAAGTCAGCCTGGCCGCGATGCCCGCCGCGTTCCGCGACCTTCCTGACCGGCAGCGGACCCTGACGGCCACGATGGAGTGGAGTTACCAGCTGCTCCCGGACGCTGAACGGCTGCTATTCGATCGAATCGGCGTTTTTGCCGGTGACCCCACGGTGACAGCAATCGGCGCGGTCTGCGGGCAGACCTCGGCCAAGCCCCTTTCGGTGGACGACGTGCTGTCTGCGCTCGCGGCCCACAGCCTGGTACGGCGTTACAGCGACTACGCGGGACGCCAACGGGTATCCGTGCTGCATTCAATCCGGGAGTTTGCCCGAAACCGGCTCTTGCTCCTCAATGATGCAGCGGACGTGCGTCGCCGACATGCCGAGCATTACCTTTCCCTGGCCGAGGCCCTGGGCCCGCAGCTGTGGGGCCGGGACCAGGTTGAGGCGTTCCGGACGCTGCACTCTGATGCTCCGGACCTGCGTGCGGCACTGCTCTGGGCCGCAGGACCGGATGGTTCGACGGAACTGGCGCTGCGCCTGGTAGGTCAGCTCTGGCATTACTGGGAAATTACGGGAGATGTTGCAGAGCAGCAGGGGATTGCTGTGGCGCTGGTGGAAGCAGCGCCGGATGCTCCACCGGAACTCCGGGGGCCGGCACTGAGCGGAGCAGCCACCTTGTGCTGGGCCCTGGGCCGGTATGACCAGGCGGCGAACCTCCACGGTCTGGCGCTTCAAGCTTTCCGGGAAACTTCAAACAGTCCTGCCGCCGCCTGGACAATGATGTGCCTCGCCGTCCAGGCCGCCTACAGCGGTAAGACAAGCAAAGCCAGACAACTCTCCGCGGACGTGCTGGCAGCTCCGGATGCCAGCCTTCGCACCCGTATCTCGGTCCTGGTTCTCTTGTCCCGATTGGCATTCTTCGAGGGAGACCACCAGCAGGCGTTGGACCTCTCCCGGCGCTGTGTTGAGGTCGGCAGGCCGATCGGCGACCGCTCGCTGCTCGGCGTGGTGCTGACCAATCTCGCCGAATGCGCTGAACAGAGTTGTGACTACGATGCCGCGGAACGGCTGCTGCATGAAGCCGTTGATGCGTCGCTTGAACTCAGTGCACAGAGCAACCTTGTTGCAGTCCTTGAATCGCTCGCTGGCGTATATGCGGCGCAGAATCGTTTGGATCCCGCCATCCGCCTACTCGCCGCCGCGAACGCCTACCGCCTGGAACATGGAAGGCCCCTGGACGGGGAGGAAGCGAAACGGGTTGAGGCGATCACCGCCAGGGCCCGTGCCGAAGCAGGCCCCATCCGGTTTGGTCTTGCCTGGGCTGGTGGAAGAGCACTCACCGTGACGCAGGCCGCGAACGAACTGGTTCAGGGTGGGCGCGGGCGGGGAGGAATTAACACTGCCCCAGCGGAGTCAACCGAGCCCATCCCAGCCAGCCACACTCAGTCTGCGGCGGACGACCCAGCGGACCCTGCTCCCTGGTAACCATCAGGGACGTGCCGCGGGACGTGGTCACCGGAAGTAACAGCGTGCAACATAAGCATGCCTTTATGTGTTTAGTGACCGCAAATTCGGCAGGCGTGCTACTTTCAGCACTGTCGACGTGCACTTCTTCGTTTCCCGGGGGCGGAACCAAAGGAATGCGCTCGCCCCATCGCACCGACCCCCACCTTGGAGAAGCCCGTGGAACCCTCAGCACCGCTCACGCTGGATGAGCAGTCCGCCGGATCACAACCGGCAACGCAACAACAGGCAGAATCAGGGCTCCGCCGGTCCATGGGGCCGCGCCACCTGGTCATGATTGCCATGGGCGGCGTCATCGGCTCCGGGTTGTTCCTCAGCTCCGGCTACACCATCTCCCAGGCCGGCCCGCTCGGCGCCGTGATCGCCTACCTGGTGGGCGCCTTCGTGGTGTACCTGGTGATGGCCTGCCTGGGTGAACTCGCCATCGCCTACCCGGTGTCCGGCGCGTTCCACATCTACGCCGCGCGCTCCATCGGCCCCGCCACCGGCTTCGCCACCGCCTGGCTGTACTGGCTCTGCTGGGCGGTGGCCATCGGTTCCGAATTCACCGCCTCCGGCCTGCTCATGCAGCGCTGGTTCCCGGACGTGGAGGTCTGGGTCTGGTGCCTCATTTTTGCTGCATTGCTCTTCGGCTTCAACGCCGTGTCCTCCAAGTTCTTCGGCGAGTCCGAGTTCTGGTTCGCCATCGTGAAGGTCGCCGCGATCATCGGGCTCATCGTCCTGGGCGGCGCGGCGCTGTTCGGCTTCCGCCCGCTCAGCGGCGGCGAAAGCCACCCGTTCCTGTTCGAAAACTTCGCCACCGAGGCCGGCCTGTTCCCCAACGGCTTCACAGGCGTCCTGGTCACCGTCCTCGCCGTCTTCTACGCCTTCTCCGGCTCCGAACTCATCGGCGTCGCGGCAGGCGAGACCAAGGACCCGGCCACCAGCATCCCCAAGGCCATGCGCACCACCGTGATCCGGCTGCTCATCTTCTTCGTCGGCGCCATCGCGGTCATCGCCGCCACCATCCCGTACAGCGAGGTGGGCCTGGACGAGAGCCCGTTCGTGACGGTCTTCTCCGCCATCGGCCTCCCGTTCGCCGCCGACATCATGAACTTCGTCATCATCACCGCCCTCCTCTCCGCCGGCAACAGCGGCCTCTTCTCCTGCGCCCGCATGCTCTACTCGCTCGCCGATGAAGGCCACGCGCCGCGGGCGTTCAAAAAGCTGACCCGCCGCGGCATCCCGCTGATCGCGCTCTCGGTGAGCATGGTGGGCGGCCTCGCCTCCCTGATCAGCAGCGTGGTTGCCCCGGAAACGGTGTACCTGGTCCTGGTTTCCGTGGCCGGCTTCGCCGTGGTGGGCGTGTGGATGTCCATCACCGCATCGCATTTCTTCCACCGCCGCGCCTTCGTCCGCAAGGGCGGCGACGTTTCCGCCCTGGCCTACAAGGCCCCGCTGTTCCCGCTGGTGCCCATCCTGGCGTTCTCGCTCTGCGTCGTCTCCCTGATTGGCATCGCCCTCGACCCCACCCAGGCAGCGGCACTCTACTTCGGGATCCCCTTTGTGGCCGCCTGCTACATCTGGTTCCACTTCCGGCACGGCCGCAAGGCGCTGCCCGCCAAGTAATTGCCCGTGAAGCAGCGGAAGCGGACGACGGCGGCTGCCGGGAAGGTGCGTTGCGCACCTTACCGGGCGGTCGCCGTCGTACTTTCCCACGCCTTTTCCGCCTCGCCGTTTGAGGAGGGGTGGCGTGGAAGAATGGGGCGAGGTTACCGGCCGGGAGGGGCAGATAAGCGTGGATTCGTCCGCTGAGGCGTCGTCGATGGCGCAGGGGCTCCGGATTGTGCGGCTGGTGGTGGACCGGGAGAAACGGGGCCGGCAACTGCTGGGCGTTTCGCAGCTGGCCGTTGAGCTGGACATGGAACAAAGCCGCGTCTCCCGGCTGACCCAGGAACTGTGCGATCTCGGGCTGCTGGAGCGCGTGGACCGCGGCCCGTTCCGGACCGGGCAGCGTTTTTTCAATCTCGCTGCCTCGCTCAACACCGGCTGGGTCCGGGAAGCTAAAACCGAACTTGAGGCGTTGGTGGCCTCACTGGGGTGTCGCGCACGGCTCTCCGTCCGCGACGGATACCGCGTCATACTGGTGCGCAGTTCCAGCAACGACGCCGTTTCCGGAAGCTTTGTGAAGCCGGGGATGGTGACCCCGGCCTGGTGCACGGGCGCCGGGCGGGCGCTGCTGTGGGACTTTGACCGTCCCGCCCTCGAGTCCCTGCTGGCCGACGTGAACTACATCGGCATCGGCGGGCCGGGTGCTGCCCACTCAACCGGCGAAGTCTGGGACCTGATGGTCCGGGACCGTGCCGGCGGGTTCATTGCCGCCGCCGAGGAATTTGAGCACGAGGTAGTGGAACTCGCCGTGCCGGTCAGGGACGCCGGCGGCGCCATCCTGGCCTCACTCAGCGTGCTGGGACACCGGGCCGGGATCGGGCCCGGCGAAGCTGCCGCGGCGGTGCTTCATCGCGCTGCGGAACGGCTTGGGACTTTTCAGAACGCCAACTAACCCTGCGGCTGGTACCCGAGCCTGCGTTCAAGCCACTCACCTTGGGTCACCAGCGCGGCCACGCATTCTTCCCGGCGCGGCTCCAGCCGGTCTTTGATGCCCACGATCTGGAGCGCCGCCACCACATCGCCCTTGAAGTCGCGGATGGGGACGGCCAGCGAGTAGAGGCCCGGTTCGGCCTCCTCATCCACGATCGAGTAACCCCGCGCGTGGGCTGCCTCGCGCCGTGCAAGGAAGTCGTCCACGTCGCCCGGCGTGTTCGGGCCGTGCCGCACGAAGGCGACATCCGCGAAGACGGTGCGCACCTCTGCCTCCGACGCCTCCCACAGGACCGCCTGCCCGGCGTCGCTGCAGTAGGCGGGGTAGGGCCTGCCCAGCCAGGAGCCCACCAGGTTGCTGCTGGCCGGGACGCTCTCGCCAATGGTTACGGTGCTGTCGGCGTGGAGCACCCCGAGGAAACACGCCTCATCGGTTTGGCGCGCAAGCGTGTCCAGGGCCATGCCGCCGTCGGACTGTAAACGGCGCTCGGTCAGCAGTTGTGCGTCGGTGAGGATGGACCAGTCCAGGCTGTAGGTGCGCTGGTTGGTGCGGGTGAGGAACCCCTCCTGCTCCGCGCCACGCAAGTAACGCGACACCTGGCTGCGGTCCTTGCCCAGGCCGGCGGCGATGTCGGCCACCGTTCCGCCGGCATGTCCGGCCTCATGGCGGGAACCAACGGCCAGGACGGCCATGATCCCGCGGCCCATGCTGGAGGTTTTTGACATGGAGCCGAGTCTAGTGGAGCAGCCCTCCCCGCCCAGCTTTCCGTGGAGCGCCGGAATCGCCGGAATGCCGCCAGATCGCCGGAACTTTCCGGCGACCTCGAGCTGTTCCGGCGACTTCAGAGCGGTGACGTGGACCAGCGGCGCATAGGCGCGGTGATGCGGCTTCGGTGGAGCGGAAACGGGACGGCCCGCCAGCCGGGTTCAGCAGATGGCGAATACCCGCGCCGGGAAGCCGCTGCCGCCCTGCGGCTTGGGCCAGCTGGCGACGACGGCCGCGCCCGCTTCCGGCAGCCCGTCCAGGTTGGCCAGCAGTTCAATCTGCCAGCGGTCCTGCTCCAGGACGTAAGTTTCCAGGCTGAAGTCCTGGCGGGAGGTGGCGAGGCCCGGGTCCGTGTCGGTCTGTTCGTGGCCTACCGCCGCGACGGACCGCTCGTTGATCAGGAAGGACAGCACCTCAAGGGACCAGCCGGGCGTGTGGCTCAACCCGTCCTTGTCCCGGTTCGCCATGGCGTCGGCGTCCGGCCAGCGGTGGCTCCAGCCAGTGCGCAACGCCACGAAGCTGCCCTCCGGGATGGCCCCGTTTCGGCTTTCCCAGTTCCGCACGTCCTCCAAGGTAGGGGTGGCATCAGGGTTGCCCGCCACCCTGGAGGTGATGTCAAGGACCACCAGCGGAAGGATCATCTCCTCCACCGGGATCTCGTCGAGCGTCCTGCCGCCGCGGATGAAATGCGACGGCGGGTCCACGTGGGTTCCCCACTGGCCCACAATCAAATAGCGGTGGGCGGAGAACCCGTCGCCCCGCTCAATGTCGAAGAGGGCTTCCCGCTCCTCATCAGGGAATGCAGCGAAACGGGGCTGGCCGGGATGGAAAGCGTGCGTCAGGTCCACGAACCGCCTGCCCTCGAGGATGGACTGCAGGCCTTCCCACAGCGAGGTGGTGAGGGTGGAATCCGTCATGATGCTGCACTACCTTCGGTGGCCGGTGCCAGTGCCGTGCTGGAGACGCTGATGGGTCCGGTCAGTTCGATCACCGGTACTTCCCAGGGGTGGATGTCAACGATCTGCCGCATAAAGCGCTCGACGGCGGCGTCCTCCAGGGAGGCGTCGAAGTACGTGGTGAAAACGAAGGTGGGCGACAAAGTCTGCTCGCCGACGCGCCCCAGGGTGGGGTTGGCGCCCTCCGCTGTGGTGAAGCCCTCGAAGCCAAGGCCCGACTCAAACACGTGCTTGTAGTTGCCGAAATCGCCCAGCTCCCGGAACTGCGTCAGGGCCTGGAGCAGATGGGCGATGCCCGGATCATCGCGGAAGGCACTCGCTTTCCCCTTGGCCAGCTGCGCAAAGGTGGTGCCGCTGATGGGCCAGTGCACGCGCAGCTTGCGTACCGGATGCAGTTGAACGTCCAAGAACCTGTCCTCTTTCCTCCCGCCGCGCTGACGGTTGCCTGCCATCGTGACAGAAAGAAATAATCATTACAAGCATATGAAAATGCGTATTATGACTACTATGCCTTCAACCGCGCCGCTGTCGTCCTTGCTGCACTCCGGGGAGCACCTTCCCGCCGATGGCGCCCTGGCCACCGAACTCGAGTCTCGCGGCTGCAATTTGGACGATCCCCTGTGGTCAGCGAAGGTCCTGCTGGAACAGCCCCACCTGATCAAGGACGTCCACCGCGACTACTTCGCGGCGGGCGCCAGGATTGCCACCACCGCCAGTTACCAGGCCACGCCCCAAGGGTTTGCCCAGCGGGGGATGGGAGAGCAGGAGTCACTGGAGCTCGTGGCGTTGTCCGTACGGCTGGCCAATGAGGCCCGTCGCGAACACCTGTCGGCCAACCCTGATGCCGGGCCCTTGCTGGTGGCCGGATCTGTTGGCCCCTACGGCGCGTACCTGGCGGACGGCTCCGAGTACCGCGGCGACTACGTCCTGACGCCGGACGAGTTCAGAAAATTCCACCGCCCCCGCATCGCGGCGCTCGTAGAAGCCGGTGCGGACTTCCTCGCCTGTGAAACGCTCCCCTCCTATGCCGAGGCCAAGGCGCTGCTGGCACTCACGCAGGAATACGACGTCGAATCCTGGTTTTCCTTCTCGCTGCGGGATGGCGCACACATCAGCGACGGAACGCCCCTGGCGGCCGTGGCTGAACTCTTTGACGAGCAACCGCAGGTTGCGGCGGTCGGCGTGAACTGCGTGCCGCTCCACCTGGTCACCCCCGCGCTCACAGCGCTGCGCGGGGCAACGGACAAACCCCTGGTCGCCTACCCGAACTCCGGCGAAACCTACGATGCCGGTACCAAGACCTGGAGCCCCGCCACACCGTCCGGGAGCGCGGCCGGAGAAGGGAATCCGGCGACCCTTGCCGAAGGCACCGCCACCTGGCAGGCCCTTGGCGCCCGCATCATCGGCGGCTGCTGCCGGACAACGCCCGGCGATATCGCCGCCGTCCAACGCCTTCTTTCCCCGACCCGGTAGGCGGGTCAAAGAGCTCCTGCCACGGGCGGCGCCTCCACATCCCGGTTAGCTGTTTGGCGAAGGAGGGCAGGGGTACCTGTGCTTCTGTCACCGCTCCCGGAACAAACTGGAGGAACCATGGCCGGATCCCGTGGACAAGTGCTGCTGGCGGCTGCCGCTCGAGGTGCCATGTGTGGCCTTGCCGGTGTGGCCGTGATGACAGCGGGCGAGAAAGTTGAACAGTTCCTGACCAAGCGGCCCAACTCCTACATCCCGGCACGCACGCTGCTCACGCTCCTGGGGCAGCGCCCGGACGATGCGCAGAAGCCCCTGGTCTGGAACCACGTGATGCACTGGGGGACCGGCGCATTGCTCGGTTCCGTGCGGGGGATCTGGGCGGTGACCGGCATCCGCGGGCCGCTGGCGAACACCAAGCACACGGTTGTCCGGCTCGCGTTCGACCAGACGCTTGAAAATGCGACCGGCGCCGGCGCCCCGCCCACCAGCTGGCCCGGGAAGGAACAGGTGGTGGACGTGACGCACAAGGCGGTGTACTCGCTGGCGACTGGACTGGCCGCCGACCGCTGGATCCGGCCGGTCCTGGAATCACGCCGCGGTACCACCAGCCACTGACGGTCTGCAGGACGCTTTCCGGTCCTAACCCTCGAGCCGACTGTAGGTGCTGATGACGTTGCCCTTGCTGGTGCTCCGCTGGTCCTGAAGCACCAGCCGGGTGGTCGGGTCGCCGTCCTCGAACAGGCGGCGCCCGGTGCCGGCCACCACGGGATGGGTCATCAGGGTGAGTTCGTCCAGGAGCCCGGCGAACAGCAGCTGGCGGGTCACGGAGATGCTGCCGCACACGGCGATCTCGCCGCCGTCGCGCTCCTTCAGCTTCGCCACGAACTCCTCCAGCGGGGCGTCCATCAGGCGCGAGTTCTGCCAGTCCAGCGGCTCGGTGAGCGTCCGGGAGGCCACATACTTTTCCACCGGGTTGATGAAGGCGGCGAAGTCTTCGTCCACGGACGCGTTCGGCCAGTAGCCTGCCCACTCCTGGTAGCTCACGTGCCCCAGCACCACGGTGTCCACTGTTTCCATCATCTTGGTGAGGCCTTCGCCCAGTTCGTCGTCGAAGCTGTCGAACTGGAACTTGTAGGGATCGGACACCACGCCGTCAACGGAATGGAACAGGCCTGCGGTCACTTTGCGCATTCAAAAACCTCCAGAAATCGAGTGGACAAAACCAACCGTAACGGGGCGTCCGGACGGGCGGAAGACGCGCCGAAAAATGTACGACGGCGGCGCGTTCAGTTAGCTTCATCACTCGCGGTGGCGTCTTGCAGAGTTTTCGTGATAACCGGCTTCATACTGGTGTTGATGCGGCCACTTTCGGCAGCCGCCGGTGTTCGGCCATTTTGCGCCAGGCAGGAGGAAGTGCATGGAAACCCTGAAAAAGATCGTGAGCAACCAGTATTTTCCCGCCGGCGCCGTCCTGACGGCGGTGATCCTTTTTTGGGCCGTGGGAATGCTGGGCGGGCTCTCCCTCCTGCACAACAACCAGCCGCCGCTGACCACCCTCACCTGGATGTTGTTCGTGTATATGGCCGCCGTCCTCACCCCGATCGCGGGCCTGATGGCCGCCGTCGACCTTTACCGACGCTGGCGCCGCAACCGCGCCGCAGCCGAAAGTGCTGTGGCCGAAAACGCCACGGCCGAAACCGTGAGTCCGGCAGCTTCAACCGCCAGCACGGAGGCCATCCTGGTCGGCAGCCAGCGGGCGGAAGCGCACGTCCCTGCCGAGGCGGCCGGGACGCGATCCCAGCAGCCGCCCCTTTCTGAGCAGCCCGCGCAGCAGCAGCCCGCACAGCAGAAGCCGGCCCCGAAGAAGCCCATCCAGAAAAAGCAAGGCAAAAAGGCCGCCTGACCCGCCGCCAACCCGGCCTGCGGGCCTGCGGCTACCCGGCCACCTCAACCCGGTTCCGGCCGGCCGCCTTCGCCGCGTACAGGGCGGCGTCCGCCTCACCCAGCAGCGTGTCGGCGTCGGCGGGGTGCTGTGCCGAGAAAGTGGAGATTCCCGCGCTCAGCCGCAGCTGGCCGGACGGGTCGCCCACATGCGGGATTCCCAGCTCCCGCACGGCTGCCAGCGTCCGTTCCATCAAAGCCTTCGCCCCGGGAAGGCCTTGTTTGGGCAGCACCAGCAGGAATTCCTCGCCCCCGTACCGGTAAACGCCGTCGCTCTTCCGTGCGTGGCGTGCCAGCGCCGCGGCCACGGCCCGCAGTGCAAGGTCCCCCGCCTGGTGGCCGTAAATGTCGTTATAGGCCTTGAAGTTGTCCACATCGCACATGGCAAGGCTGTACTCCTCGCCGTAGCGGGCGCTGCGGGCGTGCAGCTGCTCCAGGTCTTCGGCGAGTTTCAGCCGGTTGTGCAGCCCGGTCAGGGGATCAGTCCGCGCCTGCTGCGAGAGTACCTTCCGGTAGTGGGCCAGATCCGCGTGCAGGGTGGTGATCCGCAGGGCCACCAAGAGCCGGGCCCGCAGCACGAACGGGTCAAGCGGCTTGGTCACGTAGTCGTCCGCGCCGGCCTCCAGGCCCGCCAGCACATCGTCCCGGGACCCCTGCGAGGTCAGCAGCACAATGTAGGTGTAAAGGTCCGTCTCGCGCGCCCGGATGGACCGGCACAGCGCCAGCCCGTCCATGCCGGGCATCATCCAGTCGGTGACCACCACGTCCGGCTGGTGTTCGCGGAACAGTGCCCACGCCTCGTCACCGTCCGCGGCCGCCAGGCAGTGGTGCCCGGAGCGTTCGACGGCGGCCCTGGCCACCAGCAGCGAGCCCGGATCGTCGTCGGCCACCAGCACTTTCACTTCGGCACCTCCAGCATGGTCTCCAGTTCGGTGTCCACTTGCAGCAGTTCCGGCTCCAAGCGGGCGAGAAGATCCGCGGCGCCGCCGCTTGTTCCGCTGCGGCCCACGCCTTCCAGCTCCGCACAGGTAGCGGCGACGGCGCTGGCGCCGATGTTGGCTGCGGATCCTTTCAGGGCGTGGGCGGCCTGCACCAGTGCCGGCCCGCCGCCGCCGTCAATCGCTGTGCGGATCGCCGCGATGCGTCCCGGGGCGTCCTTGCGGAAAGCCTCCGCCGCCGCACGCAGCAGCCCATCACCGGTGCCAAGCTCCCGCAGCACGGCGAGCCGGTCCTGGTCCAGCGCCGGGCGGCTGCTCCCCGCGGTTGCCGGGCGCCCGCCCGTTACGGCCAGTGGCTGGGGGACCTGTTCCGGAACCCAACGCGTCAGTGCCGCCTGCAAGGCCGCGGCATCCACCGGTTTGGCCAGGTAATCGTCCATGCCTGCTGCCAGGCAGCGCTCCCTGTCCCCGTCCAGTGCGCCGGCGGTCATGGCGATGATCGGCAGCCGGTAACCCAACTCCCGGCCCCGGATCACCCGGGTGGCCTCAAAGCCGTCCATCACGGGCATGTGGCAGTCCATCAGGACGGCGGCATAACGGCAGGCATCGGTGGCGGCAACGGCTTCGGCGCCGTTGGCCACCACGTCCACCGCATACCCGAACTTGCTGACCGTTGCCTTGGCCACCAGCTGGTTCACTTCGTTGTCCTCCACCACCAGGATGCGTCCACGGGCGGGTCCGTCCATCGGGTCGGCGGCCCGGGCAAGGTGGCTGGCCCCGCCTGCCGGGAGCGCAGGGTCCCGGGTGGACATCAGGCGGACCAGGCGGTTGTAGAACTCGGAACTGCGGACCGGCTTCATCAGCCACTCGCGCACCCCTGCACCCGCTATCTCCGCCGAGTCCACCTGCATGGTGGAGGTCAGCATGATGAGCTCGATCCCCGCCAGCCCGCCGTCGGCCTTCATCTGCCGGGCCAGCTCCAGACCGTCGGTGTCCGGCATGCAGAAGTCCAGCACGGCCAGGTGGAACGGTTCTCCGGCCGCATTCGCCTCCCGCGCCCTTGCCAGCGCCGAACCGGCATCCGGCACGGCTGCGGGCTGCATCCGCCAGCCCCGCAGCTGCGATTCGAGCACCAGCCGGTTGGTGGCGTTATCGTCCACCACCAGCACCCGCAGGCCGTTGAGGAAACCCGCGGCGGGCACGGGGTCCGTGGACGGCGGAGCCACCGGCAGCGGCAGCCGGAACCAGAACGTGCTGCCCTCTCCCGGCACGCTCTGCAGGCCCACCTCGCCGTCCATCGCTTCCGTTAGCCGGCGCGAGATAGCCAAGCCCAGGCCGGTCCCGCCGTAGCGGCGCGTGGTGGAGGCATCCGCCTGGGAGAAGGACTGAAAAAGTTTCGGGTGGTGGGCGGGGTCGATGCCGATGCCCGTATCCCGCACCTCGAAGTACACCGCGGCGGTGCTTCCGGGACCCGCACCGGGGTTCTCCGTTGTCACCCGGATGGCAACCTCGCCGGATGCGGTGAACTTCACCGCGTTGGAGGCAAGGTTCAGCAGGATCTGGCGGATCCGGCCGGAGTCGCCCTCCAGCCGCGCCGGGACCTCCGGCTCGCAGTAGGCGATCAGCTCCAGGTTCTTTGCCAGCGCCGGTTCCGCAAGCAGTCCCGCCACTTCCTCCACCAGGACGCGCGGATCGAAGGGGCGGATATCCAGGTCCACCTTGCCGGCCTCCAGCTTGGAGAAGTCCAGGATGTCGTTGATGAGTGCCAGCAGCGCCTCGCCGGCACCCTTGACGCCCTGGGCGTACTGCTTCTGGGTGTCATCCAGCGGTGTTTCCAGCAGCAGGGCCGTCAGGCCCACCACGCCGTTCATGGGGGTGCGGATCTCGTGGCTCATGGTGGCCAGGAATTCGGACTTGAGCCGGCTTGCTTCCAGGGCCGCTTCACGGGCGGCCTCCAACTCCCGGGTACGGACCGCCACTTCCTCCTCGAGGCCGCTGGTGAGCCGGATGTTCTCGAAGACGATCAGTACCTGCCGGACCAGCACGCACACCAGCACCGCGGCCCCCACCACCAGCAGGAACGGTTCCAGCTCGTAAAGATGCGGCCCGGCGAACATGATCACGGCAACCAGCAGCGGCGCGTAGGGCAGCAGTTCCAGCGCCAGCGTGTAACTCTGCCGGTCCGGCCCGGCGCTCTCCACGGACGGTGCCAGGGGCGCCAGCGCGATGAGGAGGAAGGCGATGATCCAACCGAGGGCGAGCGGCGAACCCGTGGCGCCCGTGACGCCGTCGAACGTCATCCTCACGTAGATGCTGTCCGTGACGGCGAGGACCAGCAGGCCGCCGCCGAAACACAGCCACGGAAGACGCTCACCCGGCTGGCGCCGCATGGCAAGGACCAGGACCAGGGACGTGATGATCGCGTCCACCACCGGGTAGGCCATCCCGGTGAGGCGCGCCAGCGGGTCACCCACCGAACTGGACGCGGGCCCCAGTGCGGTGTACCAGCTGACCACCAGCACCGAGCCGGCGATGACCGCTGCGTCCATCACCGCCCGGTACAGCGCCACCGGGCTTCCGGCGCGCCCCTTGAAGGAAAAGAGCGCGGCGACGGCGGGCACCGAGTACGCGATGAACCCGGCGTCCGCGAGCGACGGGAAGGGATAGACGTGGCTGTAGGCGAGGCCATAGTAGGTATAAAGAGCCATGCCCGAGGCCCACACGAAGGCGGCCACGGACATGAACATCCAGGCCCTGGCGTTGACTCCGCCACGCGCGGCAGCACGGGCACAACTCGTCCCGGCCAGCAGGGAAGCCGCGAGGATGAGGGCATCCCCCGTCACCAATGCCGGGGGCGTGCCGCTGTTGGCTGCGAAAAACAGGGCAAGCGAGGCCAGCGCCACGGCAGTCAGCAAAGCCGGCAACCCCAGCCGGACCCTCCCGTTACCGATGGCAGGCCGGTGCTCCAAAAGACCGGTGCGAGACACGAAGGTCCCCTTCCCTCCAGCTGCGCCCGGAACCCCAAAAACCTGAGACCGGAGCCCGCCCGAGACCTGGGCGGAGACGCACCCCAATGATATCCCTCACACCCCTCGGCGGGGTGGCCGGCAGGCGCACGTTTGCCCCGCTACCGCGCCTTGAGGGCGTTCAGGGCTTCCTCGGCATGGTGCAGGGCGTGGTCCAGCCTTTCGCCCGGCTCGGGAAGGGAGAAAAGGTATCCCTGCAGGGAATCGCAATCCAGCGCCGTGAGGTAGTCCGCCTGGGCGGCCGTTTCGATGCCTTCGGCGATGACGGCAAGGCCCAGGCTCTGGGCCATGTTGATCATGGAGCTGAGGATGGGCAGCCGCTCGGTGCCGGTCCGCACCATGGAGACGAAGGTTTTGTCGATCTTTACGGTATCCACGGGGAGGTCCTGCAGCCGGCCCAGCGAGGAATAGCCGGTGCCGAAGTCATCCAGGGCCACCCGGGCGCCGGCCTCCCGCAGGGTGCTGAGCTGCTTGATCAGGCTGCAGTCGGCGTCGAAAAATACGCTCTCGGTGACTTCCAGGACCAGCTGGAAGGGTGCCACGCCGGCCGCTTCCGCCAAGCGCAGGACAGTGTCTGCGAAGTCCCGCTCCTGCAGCTGCACACCGGAGACGTTCACGGCGAGGGACCGCGACGGATCCTCGCTCAGCCAGCCTGCCAGCTGGACCATGCCGGCCGCCATGACTTCCGACCCGATTTCGCTGATCAGGCCGGTCCGCTCAGCGAGCGGGATGAAGACCGACGGCGGCACCCGCTCACCGCCGCGGTCCCACCGCGCCAGCGCCTCGAACATGACCACCTGGCCCATGCGGTGCGAAACGATGGGCTGATAGTCCACGGTGATCTCGCCATTCGCCACAGCCTGCTGCAGCCCGCTTTCCATATCGGTCCTTTTCACCAAAGCTGTCATCATGTCGGGGTGGAACCGGAGGAAGCGGTTCTTGCCCGCCGCCTTTGCCGCATACATGGCGATGTCCGCCTGGCGCAGGAGTTCGGACGGGCCCACGCTGTCCTGGCCTAGCGACGCGAGCCCCAGGCTGAGGCTGGGCCGCAGCACGGTGCCGCTGATGGTCACGGGTACATGGAGGCAGCGGACAATGCAGGCGGCGATTTCGTCGGCGTCGGGGCATGCCGTCAGCAGGACCACAAATTCGTCACCGCCCAGCCTGGCCACAACATCTGCCGTGGGGACGCAGCCGCGCAGCCGGCGGGCCACTTCGATCAGCATGTCGTCGCCCGCTTGGTGGCCAAGGATGTCATTGACTTCCTTGAAGTCGTCCAGGTCCAGCAGCAGCACGTCCACCGCCTTCAGCCGCGGCTCCTGCAGGGCCTCGGCCAGCCCGTCATTAAACACGGCCCTGTTGGCCAGGCCGGTCAGCGGATCCTGGAACGCCATGGCACGGAGCTTCTCTGCCTGGGCAGCCAGGTCAAGCATTGCCTGGTGGGCCTGCTCCTGGGCTTTCCGGCGCGGAGTCACGTCCCGGAAGCTCCAGACCCGGCCCACGATGTTGTCTCCCACCCGCTGCGGCCGCGAGTAGCGTTCGAAGGTGCGGCCGTCCTTGAATTCCAGGACGTCATGGCTCTCTGCCGCAGGATCGTCCTCCACTTCGGTGAGCCGGGCTATGAACTCCACGGGATCCGCCACCTGGGAAATGATGAGCCGCATTACGGGTTCTTCGCTGTCGCCCTCCAGTAATTCCGGCGGGATATTCCACATGGTGAGGAACTGGTCGTTGAAACCGGCAACGTGTCCCTCTGTGCTCATCACCAGGATGCCGTCCGCCGTGGACTCCAGCGTGGCCGTCAGCAGGGACATGGCCTCCCGCAGGTCGGCGTCCGCGGCCTGGCGGTGTGAAGTACCCCGGACGGACAGGAGCATCCGCGTGCCGGCCGGAACGCCGTCGTACTGCCGTGTCTGTCCTCCCGTCGATCGCGGCGGGACTGAGCCATGCATTGCTTCCTGCGGCCCCTCCGTCGGGAGGAGCGAGCCTGCCACTTCAGCAGAAAATTCGGTGCCGTCGCTGTTTAGCCCGTTAATCTCCCGGGGCGGCGGAAATTCGCCGGGGCTGGCCATGAGCTGCCGGAAGAGTTGGTCCACTTCATCCTCAAAGCCAGCAGCCAGGAGCGTCCGGTAGTTGCGGCCTGCCAGTTCTTCCCGCGGTAACCCGAAGAGCCTCGCTGCCGCGGCGTTGGCCACCGTGATGGTTCCGTCCGCTGTCACGGCCAGGAGGGCGTCGGGGTTGGCGTCCAGGACCGCCCCGAATGTTCGGACCGCCACCTTATTGCCGTGGCTGGAATCAGCCATAACACCACCCCCCTCGGACATCATAAACGCGAACGCGGAAATTTAGCGGTGCGGGGAGGAATCGGTTTCCAAGGAATTGCCCGGGAAGGTGCCCGGCCGTTGCCAGCGGTACGCAGAAACGCCGCCCTCCGGGTGGGAGGACGGCGTTTGAGGCTGATGAAATATGAGGTGCTGTTACACCCTGCGGTGGCTGCGGTTGGTGATTGCGCCGTAGACCAGCAGTACGACGATGGAGCCGAGAATGGCCAGCAGCCACGTACGGATATCGAAGAATTCCGCCAGTCCGCCGCCAAAGATCAGCGAACCGATCCAGCCGCCCAGAATGGCGCCGACAACGCCAAGGACCATGGTTACCACCCAGCCTCCGCCCTGACGACCCGGCAGGATTGCCTTCGCGATGGCTCCGGCGATCAGGCCCAAAATGAGAAATCCGAGAATGCCCATGTTGTCACTCCTTAATCAGTAAGTTGTGCCGGGCCCCCATTTCCGGTGACCTAATTCAATCAGCGTGCTTACTTCTCTGCAAGGCTTTGTTTATTACAGGATGACTGTCACTTCGTCTCAAGGAATGCCGGTCATTTATCGGGCGAACCCGCACAAATGTGCGCCTTCGATAGGATTGGGTGTCCCCGCAGCAGACCAAGGAGCCCGGCATGTCCAGCCAGCAAACCGTCCGGCCACGTGCCATCTTCCTCGACATTGACGGCACGTACGCGGACCACGGGCTGGCACCTGCAGCGCACGTCGAGGCCGTCCGGACAGCACGCGCGCTCGGCCACCTGGTTTTTGTCTGCACCGGGCGGCCGCTGTCCATGGTTCCCGGCCACATCCTCGAAACGGGATTCGACGGCGTCATCACCGGGGCCGGTGCCCGCGTGGAGCTCAACGGCGAGATCCTGAAGGACACCCGCTTTGCGCCGAACCTGGCTGCGCGCCTCGTGGAAACGCTGGATGCCCATAACGCCGCCTACATACTGGAAGCACCGGAGGCGCTGCATGGCCGCACCGGCGTTGACCAGCGGCTGAGGCAGGTGCTTGGTCCCGTCTTCGCCGGCCGGCCACGGCACGACGGAGTCCTGAGTACCGACGTCGATCCCCTCGAGGACATCCTGGGGCCCATGCAGTACAGCGACGACCTGCGTTCCGCCTCGTTCGCCAAAATTTCCTGCTTTGACTCGCCGCTGCCGCTGGTAGAACTCCTGGGCACTTTCGGCCCGGAGGTGGGCCTGATCCCCAGTTCCCTCTCGGCGCTGGGTGACCGCGCCGGCGAGATCTACATGGCCGGCACCCACAAGGCGCTGGGAATCCAGGTGGTGGAAGCCCGTCTCGGGCTGGACCGGGCGGACATCGTGGCCATCGGCGACAGCGCCAATGACATTGAAATGCTGGAGTACGCGGGAATCGGGATTGCCGTTGAAGGCGGACACCCGGACGTGCTGGCCGTCGCTGACAGGTTCACCCCCGGCCCGGCCGGCAATGGTGTGGCACTGGCCTTTGCCGAACTGGGACTCCTGGGCTGACGCGCCAGGGTCAGCGGGCGGCAGCCTCCGCCGATTGGACCATCGGTGCTGCAGGCGATGTGCCCAGGCCGCGCACCAGCCAGCCTTCCGCCTGCCAGGCAGCGGCGTCCAGCGCGTTGCGCGCATCCAGCACCACCCGCCGTCGGACCAGCGACGCGGCCGTTGCGGGGGAGAGGCGGCGATAGTCGTCCCACTCGGTGAGCAGCAGCACCAGTTCGGCCCCCTCGAGGGCGCGCTCGGTGGAGGCTTCGAAGCGCAGCCGCGGGTAGCGCCGCCAGGCATGGTTCACGGCTTTCGGATCCGTCACCGTCACATGCGCGCCGGCGGCAGCCAGCCGGTCTGCCACATCGAGAGCGGGCGAGTCACGGATATCGTCCGTGTCCGGCTTGAACGAGGCGCCCAGGACCGTGACGGAGCGGCCGGCGAGGCTGCCGCCGCAGAGCTCTGTGGCCAGTCCAACCGTCCGGGTGCGCTGTCCCAGGTTCACCGAATCCACCAGCCGCATCCAGTCCTCCACCGCTGTGACGCCGTGGTCTGCGGCCTGGCTCCGGAAACTGCGGATGTCCTTGGGCAGGCAGCCGCCGCCGAAGCCCAGCCCGGCGTGCAGGTACCGGCTCCCGATCCGCGGGTCCAGGCCCATCGCCTCGCTGAGTTCCGCAACGTCCGCACCGGAAGCGTCACACAACTCGGCCACGGCATTGATGAAGCTGACCTTGGTGGCCAGGTACGCATTCGCCGCCGACTTGATGAGCTCCGCGGTGGCAAAATTGCAGACAAGCCGCGGGATCCCTGCCCGGAGCAGGGGCTCGTACACGGCGTCCAGCGCGGCCGTGACCCCAAGCGGCGCTCCCGACGACGGGCCGAAGGCAGCAGCGCGGCCGCCCTCCACGCCATAAACCAGGCGGTCGGGAACCAGTGAGTCCTTCACGGCTGTACCCTGCCGGAGGAACTCCGGGTTCCATCCCAGCCGCACGTCCGGGCGCGTGGACAGCACACCGCGGAGCATCGCCACGGTGCCGACGGGCACAGTGGATTTGCCGACGACGACGGCGCCAGCGGCCAGGTGCGGCAGCAGGGCTTCCATGGCGGAGACCAGGAAGGTGAGGTCGGCGGCGTCGGACGTTTTGTCCTGCGGGGTGCCCACGCAGAGGAAGTGGACCTGCGCGCCCTTGGCGTCCGCAACGTCGGTGGAAAACCGCAGCCTTCCGCTGGCCCGTCCGTCCTGGAGGAGTTCGTCCAGGCCGGGTTCGTGGAACGGGGCCACACCGCCGCCCAACTGGCTGACCTTGGCCGGATCGACGTCGATGCCCACCACGCTGTGGCCCATGGATGCCAGGGTGGCGGCGTGGACGGCGCCCAGGTAGCCGCAGCCGATGACGGAAATTTTCATTGGATTGCCCCTGCCCGTGAACCCGATCCCTGTGCTGCCGGCCTGTCCGCCATCACGTCCGTATAGTGCCCCACCAACTCGGCGCACAGCGCCGGCCAGGTCCTGTTCTGAACAGACCCATAGGCAGCGGCCGCGAAGGCCCGTCGCTTGGCGTCATCGCCCATGAGGTCCAGCACCCGGGCGCGCATGCCTGCCAAGTCGCCGGGTTCGTAGAGCCAGCCCGTCCGAGAGTTTTCGACGAGGTCCAGGGGTCCGCCGCGGCCGGTGGCCACCACGGGCACGCCCGATGCCATGGCTTCCTGGATGGTCTGGCAGAACGTTTCGAACTCGCCCGGGTGGACGAAAAGGTCGAAGGAGGCAACGGTGCGTGCCAGCTCGTCACCGCCCAGGAAACCGGTGAAAACGGCGTCCGGCAGCGCATCTTCCAACGCTGCACGCTGGGGCCCGTCTCCCACGATCACCAGCCTGGCGTCCGGCACTCCGGCCAGGGCCGCCAGGTCCTCAACCTGCTTTTCCACTGCAAGCCTGCCTACATAGCCGATGATCCGCTGACCGCCGGGCGCCACCGCAGCCCGCCACCCGTCGTCGCGCTTTTCCGGTGAGAACCGGGCGGTGTCCACGCCGCGGCGCCACATCTGCACCCGGGGAATGCCGCGTCCGCGCAACTGGTTCAGCGCGAACGTCGAGGGCACCAGGGTGCGGGAGGCAAGCAGATGGATGTTTTCCACCCGGTTCCAGGCCCAGTTCTCCAGGAACGGGACCCCGTACCGGGCGGCATAGCTGGGGACCTCTGTCTGGTAGATGGCCACCGTGGGGATACCCAGCTGGTGGGCCGCCTGGGCCGCCCGCCAGCCGAGGACGAACGGCGATGCCAGATGGACCACGTCCGGTGCGTAGTCGGCAAGGATTCGCTTGACCCGGTACACACCGCCCATCGCCACGCGAACGTTCGTGTATCCCGCCAGCGGGACGGCGGGAAGCCGGTGGATGTGTGCGCCCTTGACCTGGTCCGGCGCCTCCCCGTCCTGCGTGGACGGTGCAATGACCAGGACGTCGTCGCCCCGTTCCTGCAGGTGGTCAAGCACCCGCAGGATGGAATGTGTCACCCCGTTCATCAGTGGCAGGAATGATTCAGCAACAATTGCGATCCTCACCCCTCCACGCTGGGCGCCGGGCCTGACACGGCGGGGGAGAAGGCGTTACCTCGAGGGAAAGGTTGGGTGAACAGGAAGGGCGTCGGGTGGCGTGCCACGCGGGCAAGGGGCCCGGACGGAACTGCCCCAGATGCCGCCCCAGCACAGATCGGTTACGAATGCCTGAGCAGGCCCCGATTCTATTGACGGCGCTGGTGGGCGGTCTTATGATTCAAACCACGTAGGAGTTCTGAAACGATTCATTCCAAGCTCGTAAACCTCGAAGGCGCGGTTACTCTATGCAGCAAACTCCGAATGCACATGCGGTTCCCGGATCTGGGGAACGGCCGCAGGAGACAGTGCTTTCGCTGACCCACGCCGCCAAGACATTCGGCCCGGTGGTCGCGCTGGCGGACGGCACCATTGAAATCCGGGCCGGGGAAATCCACGCCCTTGTGGGCGAAAACGGTGCCGGCAAATCCACGCTGGTGAAGATCCTCGCCGGCCTCCACCACCCGGACTCCGGGGACTTCCGGCTCAGCGGGGAGCCTGTCCATTTCCGGAACGTGGCCGAGAGCAAGGCAGCCGGAATTTCGGTCATCTACCAGGAGCCCACGCTGTTCCCGGACCTGACGGTCGCGGAAAACATCTTCATCGGCCGGCAGCCGAAAGGGCGGTCGCGGCTCATCAGCCGCAGCGAGATGAGGCGCCAGGCCGCGGAACTGTTCAGGCGGCTGGGGGTCCCCATCGATCCGTCCCGGGTGGCAGAGGGACTCTCCATTGCGGACCAGCAGATCATTGAAATCGCAAAAGCCATTTCCCTCGATGCGAAGGTCCTGGTGATGGACGAGCCCACCGCCGCGCTCAGTGGGGTGGAAGTGGACAGGCTCTTCGCCGTGGCCCGCGCCCTGCGGGACAAGGGGACCGGAATCCTGTTCATCTCGCACCGCTTCGACGAGGTGTTTGACCTCTGCGACCGGATCACCGTCATGCGGGACGGGCGGTACATCGCCACCCACCGCACCACCGACGTCACGGTTGAACGGATTGTCCGCGAGATGGTGGGCCGGGACATCGCCACGCTGTTTCCCAAGGCGGAGGCGGAGATCGGCCACACGGTGCTTAAGGTCGAGGGACTCAGCAGCGCCGGGGTTTTCCGCGACATCAGCTTCGAGGTCCGCGCCGGCGAAATTGTCGCCCTGGCCGGGCTGGTGGGGGCAGGCCGCACCGAAGTTGCCCGCGCCGTGTTCGGGATCGACCCCTACGATTCGGGGAGGATCGAAGTGGAGGGAAAACCCTTGAAGGCGCGCGATCCGCAGGCCGCCATCGCGGCCGGCCTCGCGTTTGTCCCGGAGGACCGCCGCAAGCAGGGGCTGGTGATGAACCTGTCGGTGGCCCGCAACGTCACCCTGACGCTCCGGGAAAAATTCCTCACGGCGGGACTCATCAATGGTGCCAAAGAGCGCCGAGCTGCCCAAGAGTGGAGCAAGCGCCTGCAGGTCAAGGCCGGTTCCCAGGAGCACGCCGTCTCCACCCTCTCCGGCGGGAACCAGCAAAAGGTGGTGCTCGCCAAATGGCTGGCCACGGACCCCCGGCTGCTGATCATCGACGAACCCACGCGTGGCATCGACGTCGGCACCAAGAGCGAAGTCCACCGGCTCATCTCAGACCTGGCAGTGCGGGGGATCGCTATCCTGATGATCTCGTCCGAACTGCCCGAGGTCCTGGGCATGGCGGACCGGGTCCTCGTCATGCGCGAGGGCCGCATCACAGCCCACCTGGACCGTGCTGCCGCCGATCCCGAATCCGTTATGCACGCCGCAACATCATCCACGGGAGTGACGGAATGAGCTCCACCATCGACCACCGGGAACCAGGCACGACGGCGGTGCGCGCCGGCGGAGGCGCGCTTGGCTCCGTGCTGCGGCTGCGTGAGCTTCCCGTCCTGATTGCGCTGGCCCTGCTGGTGCTGGTCACGTACCTGAACAACCCGCTGTTCCTGTCGCCGCAGGGGGTCAAGGACCTCCTGTTGAACGCGACCATCATCATGATCCTCGCGGCCGGACAAACCCTGCTCATCATCACGCGGAACATCGACCTCTCGGTGGGCTCCATGCTGGGGCTCGTCGCGTTCGGCACGGGGTCCATTTTTGCGGCGATGCCGGACCTGCCCATCTTCGCCGTCCTCGTCGTCGGGATGGCCTTCGGTGCGTTGCTCGGATCCATCAACGGTCTGCTGGTGACCGTGGCCAAGGTACCGGCGCTGGTCATCACCCTGGGCACGCTCTACGTGTTCCGGGGCCTTAATAACGCCTGGGCCGGGGGCAAACAGTACTTCGCCGGAGACCGGCCGGAAGCCTTCGGTGCCCTGTCCGTGGACACCGTGCTCGGATTCCCCATCATCACCCTGCTGGCCATCGCGGTGGTGGTAGCCGTGGCGGTCTACATGGCCGGGACGCGCCCCGGCAGGGACCTGTACGCCATCGGCTCGGACCCCGACGCTGCCACGGTCTTCGGCATCAAGGTATCCAAGCGGGTGTTCCTGGCGTTCCTGGCCAACGGCGCGCTCGCAGGCCTGGCCGGAGTGCTCTACGCCAGCCGCTTCAACTCGGTGGGGGCAACCACCGGAACCGGCATGGAACTGGACGTCGTTGCGGCGGCGGTGGTGGGCGGCGTCGCCATCTTCGGCGGCAGCGGAACCGTTGCCGGAGCCGCCCTGGGTGCACTGCTTCTGACCACCATCACCAGCTCCCTCACCGCCTTGCGGGTGGACAAGTTCTGGCAGCAGGCGATTGTGGGCATCCTCATCCTCACCGCCATCATCATCGACCGCCTGGCCAGCCTTCGGACAGCGAAGAAACTGCGGATAAGCGAGGCACGCAATGTCTGAAACCACCACCCCCAGGAGCAAGCCGGCGCCGGCCGCGGCGGTCGCGGACAGCACCAGGCCGCTTGCGGACGAGCCGAAGGGCAGGACAGGGGCAGCCCGGATCCTGGCCAGCCGCGACGCCATCACCATCTACGCCCTCCTGGCGTTCCTGATCTACGCAGCCATCGCCATCCCACGGTTCGCCTCCCCGGTCACCACCGGCTTCCTGCTCCTGGATGTCATACCGGTGCTGCTCATCGCGATGCCCATGACGCTGATCATCATCACGGGCGAGATCGACCTTTCGGTGGCCAGTACCGCCGGGCTGACCAGCGCCCTGATGGGTGTCCTGTGGGCGGGCGGGATGGACATCTGGCTGGTGCTCGCCATCTGTTTGCTTGCAGGAACGGCAGCAGGAATGTTCAACGGATTCCTGATCGCCGTCCTGGGCCTGCCGTCACTGGCAGTCACCATCGGAACCCTGGCGCTGTTCCGTGGACTCGCCCTGGTGGTGATCGGCGACAACGCCGTGGCCAACTTCCCAAAGGAACTGACCGCCTTCTTCACCTCCAAGCTGGGCGGGACGGGCATCCCGACGGTGATGATCGGCGTCGTCCTTGTCATGCTGTTTTTCGGCATCCTGCTGCACTTCACGCCCTTCGGACGAGGTCTCTACGCGATGGGTTACAGCAAGGAAGCCGCCACGTTCGTGGGCATCAAGGTGGCACGCAGCAAGTTCTGGCTGTACGTGGCATCGGGCGTGGTTGCATCCCTGGCCGGAATCTATTGGACGCTGCGGTACACGAGCGCCCGCAGCGACAACGCCTCCGGCCTGGAACTCGCCGTGATCGCCGCCGTCCTCCTGGGCGGCGTGTCCATCTTCGGCGGCAAGGGGACCATTCCCGGCGTCATCGCCGGCGTCCTGCTGATCGGCACCCTCAACTACGCCCTGCGCCTGGGACGCGTGTCCGACGTCGTCCTGATCACGGTGACCGGACTGCTGCTCATCGCTTCCGTGGTGGCTCCCAGCATTGGGTCGGGCATCAAGGAATGGCGGCATACCCGTCGCGTCCGCCGCAGCTTTTCCCGGGACACCGGCGGAGGCGGCACAGCCCCTCACCGCGTCCAAAAAACCGACCGCACCAAGGAGAAGGAAAACAATGATGTTTAACCGCAAAAACACCGGACTCGGCGGGCGCATGGTCCCGCTGGTCACCCTGACCGCTGCGGCAGCGCTTGCCCTGACAGGGTGCGCCGGCGGTGGGGGGACCCAGGGGGAGACCTCCGCCCCCGTCGAGGAGCAGAAGATCACGTTCATCCCCAAGCAGTTGAACAACCCGTATACGGACGTTGTCCTCGGCGGCGGCAAGAAGGGATCGGAGGAAGCAGGATTTGCATCCTCGCAGGTGGTGGGCCCGCTTGAAGCGTCTGCCTCCAGCCAGGTGTCCTTCATCAACGCCGAAACCCAGGCGGGGACGAACGTCATCGTCATCGCCGCCAACGATCCCGACGCCGTGTGCACCGCCCTCGGCGAGGCACGGTCCGCGGGTGCCAAGATTGTGGCGTTCGACTCCGACGCGAACCCCGACTGCCGCGACGTTTTCATCAGCCAGGTCGTGGCCAAGGAGGTGGCACTCATCCAGACCAAGCTGATCGCGGAGCAGATCGGCGGATCCGGCGAAATCGCCATCCTGTCCGCCACCGCCAATGCCACCAACCAGAACGAGTGGATCAAGTTCATGGAGGAGGACCTCAACACCAACCCGGCCTACAAGGACATCAAGCTGGTGGCCAAGGTCTACGGCGATGACGACGACACCAAGTCCTTCCAGGAAGCCCAGGGCCTGCTGCAGGCCCACCCGAACCTGAAGGGCATCATCTCGCCCACCACCGTGGGCATTGCCGCCACGGCCCGCTACCTCTCCACGTCCGCCTACAAGGGCAAGGTGGCACTGACGGGCTTGGGCCTGCCCAATGAAATGCGGCCGTTCGTCAAGGACGGAACCGTGACGGAATTCGCGCTGTGGGATCCGGCCCAGCTCGGCTACGTGGCAGCGTTTGCCGGCAAGGCCCTGGTGGAAGGAAAGATCACCGGAGCCGCAGGGGACACCTTCACGGCAGGCGAACTGGGAGACCGCACGGTTGAAGAAGGCGGACTGGTCATCGTGGGCCCGCCGACCGTTTTCAACAAGGACAACATCGACCAGTACGACTTCTAGCGCCGCGCGGGGTCCATTCCGGGCCGGCCGGCCTGGAATGGGCCCCTGCGGTTGCATCGACTGTATTTCCGCTGAAAATTCCGAGCCGGAAGGCCGTGCACATTGGCAGCTACGAACCGCTCAGCAGAGTTATTGAAGCCCCACCGGCGCCGGCCCACCCGGATCGGGCTGGTCTCCGGGGGACTGGGAGCCTACTGGCCGCAGTTCCCCGGGCTCCTGCCGCAACTGCAGGAATCGGCCCGGTACGTCACCGGCCGGCTGCGGGAACTGGACGCCGACGTGGTCGACGCCGGCTTCATCTCCGACGCGCCCGAAGCCGCCAGGGCAGGGGAAAAGCTGAGGGTGGCCGACTGCGACCTGATTGTCATCTTCCTGGCCACCTACCTCACCTCCTCCATGGTCCTCCCTATCGCCCAGCGCGCAGGCACCCCGGTGCTGGTCATCGATCTCCAGCCCACGGAGGCAATGGACCACGCGAATTTCGGCACCGGACAATGGCTTGCCTATTGCGGACAGTGCCCGGTGCCCGAGGTCGCCAACGTGTTCCGCCGCGCCGGGATTGAATTCCGCTCCGTCTCGGGGTACCTGAAACAGGAAGCAGCCTGGGACCGGATCAACCAGTGGGTGCACGCCGCCGGGGTCCGTGCGCGGCTCCGGAATGCCCGGCACGGACTGATGGGGCACCTCTACCCGGGCATGCTGGACGTCTCCACAGACCTGACGAGCGTGTCCACCACCTTCGGTTCACACGTGGAAGTCCTCGAATTTGATGACCTGCGCGAACGCGTGAACGCGGTGACCGACGCGGAAGTCTCGGAGCGCCTTGACTTGGCCCGGAGCCTGTTTGTGCTCGATGAGTCCGTCAACGACGACGATTTCGCTTGGGGTGCCAGGGTTTCTGTTGGGCTGGACCAGCTGGTGGAGGACTTTGACCTGGACTCCGTGGCCTACTACCACCGTGGGCTGGCCGGGGAGCAGCACGAGCGGCTGGGTGCGGGCATGATCCTGGGTTCCTCCATTCTCACGGCCCGCGGAATCCCGATGGCGGGGGAGTACGAGCTGCGGACTTCGATCGCCATGCTGGCAGCGCAAGCCATCGGAGCCGGCGGTTCGTTCACCGAGATCCAGGCGCTCAACTTCTTTGACGGGGTGGTGGAGATGGGGCACGACGGCCCGGCACACCTGGCCGTCTCCGCCAGGGAGCCTCTCCTGCGCGGGCTGGGCACCTACCACGGCAAGCGCGGCTGGGGCGTTTCGGTCGAATTCGACGTCCGGCAGGGCCCTGTCACCACCTTTGGCCTCGGCCAGGACCCGGACGGCACCTACGTCTTCGTCACCTCGGAAGGCGAAGTAGTCCCGGGACCGCTCCTGGAAATCGGAAACACCACCTCCCGGGTACATTTCGGCGGCGACCCGGGACTCTGGGTTGACCGGTGGAGCCAGACCGGTATAGGCCATCACTGGGCCCTCTGCCTGGGCCACCGGGCCGCTGATTTCGGCGCCGCTGCCTCGCTTCTCGGCATTGAGCACAGGCATGTTTCCCTGCAATCGGAGAAAATTTACTAAGTAGGCTTTCCTTTTGATGCTAAGCATGCTTAGGGTGTAGGGGCAGCGAACATAAAGCCTCAAGCAGCCGGGGCAGAGGCCGTGTGCCGGGGACTCCCCGGCGCCGGTCAACTCCATTGCTGCCGACCCAGTGCACCGACACATCCAAGGAGACGTCATGCTCAACAGGGAAAACATTGAAGACCTGCTCAACAGGAACGGCAACGTCGTCGGCTCAGATGGCGAGAAGATCGGCTCCATCGGTCAGCTCTACGCCGACGACGACACCGGCGAGCCCACATGGGTCACCGTCAAGACGGGACTTTTCGGCACCTCCCAGTCCTTCGTTCCCGTGGAAGGCGCGCACAGCCAGGGCGACGACCTGGTGGTTCCGTACACCAAGGAACACGTCAAGGACGCGCCGCGGGTAGACGTGGACGGCCACCTCACCCCTGAGGAAGAGGACCGCCTCTACACCTACTACGACCGCGGAGCCCGTACCTACTCGGATGCCCGGGAAGATGTGGATCTGCAGGGCGACGCCGACCTCAACGCCGGCACTCCCACCACGGGTATTGACCGCGATCGTGACCTCGATCGTGACACGACCTCCCGCGGCACCGTCGGCCACGACACGTCCGGGCCCAACACTGACGACGCGATGACCCGTTCCGAGGAACGGCTGCACGTCGGCACCGAACGCGAGGCCACCGGCCGGGTCCGGCTGCGCAAGTACGTCACCACGGAGAACGTCACCAAGACGGTGCCCGTGCAGCGCGAAGAGGTCCGCCTGGAGCGCGAACCCATTACCGACGCCAACCGCGGCGCAGCGATGTCCGGACCGGACATCAGCGAAGAGGAGCACGAGGTGACCCTCCACGAGGAACGCCCCGTGGTGGAGAAGGAAGCCGTTCCGGTGGAGCGGGTCCGCCTCGACAAGGACGTGGTCCAGGACGACGTCACGGTCAACGAGGAAGTCCGCAAGGAACGCATTGAGGCGGACGGTGTCGACGACGACCGGCGGCGCGGCATCGACGATGACCGCCGGATCTGACCCAGTACTAAATGGTGTCCTGATGCGCTGACAGCGGAAGCCGCAGACGGACCGGTGGCCAGCCGCCGCCCAGAGCAGACAACGCCGGGAGCTACTTGGAGGCTCCCGGCGTTGCTGTGCGTGCATACATTAAAAACGCTGGTGCAGCCGTGCCGAAGCGGCGACTGCACCAGCCAGTAGGACGAATATCTTCAGAACTTATTGTTCATCTCTCATTCGCGGCTCCTGTTTCCCGGCTTACGGATTCCGGGCCCCTTGCCGGCCCTGCTCTCCGCTGAGGGGCCAGCCACAATCCCGATGCACCCATTGCAGGTGCCGGCGCTTACAGTAAGTCCAATTTTACGGCGGACCTTTCAAAAAAGCTCCGCGACAGTTGGCCTTAAGTGAGTTTCGAGACGGGCGCGGAGCCTGTCGCTTCCGGGCAGGCAGGTCCGGGCGTGACACCATGGAACACGATGAAACTGCGCGCTGATCAGACCGGAGACCGTGGCCTTCCCATGCCCCTATGGCTGCAGGGTGCCCTCGAAACGGCCCAGGCAGCGTTCATTTCCGCCCTGGTGGTGATGGTTCCGATCATTGCCGTCTGGGCCACCGCGGGCTTCCAGAACGCGCAGTTCGACGTCCTCGCGCGGCTGGCCGGCCAGTCCTGGCTGCTGGTTCACGGGGTACCGCTTGAGCTCACCGCCGCAGGATCCGGCACAGCCGCCCAGGCGGACGGCAAATTCCTGACGCTCATACCGCTGGGCCTGACACTTATACCGTTCCTCCTGGCCTGGCGCGCCGGACGGCGTCTGGCGCGCGCCTCGTATACTGACCAGCTCTGGCAAGCCCTGCTGGGATCGTGGGTGGTGTATGCAGCCTTTGGCGCGGCCACCGGTTTCATCTGCCGCACCGCCGACGTCGCGATCAATCTGGGATACGCCCTGCTGGTTCCCCTGGTTCCCTACGCCCTGGGAATGGTGGTCGGTGCCCGCCGCGAGGCCGGGTCCTGGAGCCGGCTCATCGGCGTCGACGCCGTGGACTGGATTTCGCGGACCAGTCAGCACTCACGCTGGGCGGGCTCCTACCTTGCGTCGGCGGCGAAGGCAGGTTTTGTGGCCATCGTGTCTGCCCTTGCGCTTGCCTCGGCGTTGCTGGCGGTGGACCTGTTCATCCACTGGAACCTTGTGGTTGCCGTCTATGAAGCGCTCGACCCCGGCACTGTCGGAGGTGCCGCCCTCACCGTTGCACAGCTCGGCTACCTGCCCAACCTGGTGGTTTTCGCCCTCGCCTGGATATCGGGCTCGGGCTTTGCCGTGGGCGTCGGTTCCCAGGTGGGTCCGCTGGGTACCGCCGTCGGGCCGCTGCCCTCCATTCCCGTGCTGGCGGCGATCCCCAGCGGGCCGCTGGACTACGCTTTCGTTGCCCTGGTGGTCCCCGTGCTGGCCGGTGTTTTGGCCGGCTGGTGGTTCCTGCGCGAAGGCGAGAACCACTTCGACGAATGGCTGTCCATCAAGATCCGGGCACGCTGGTTCACGGCCACGGCATCCACCCTGGTGCTGGGGGCGCTGACTGGACTGGCCGCGGGACTGCTGACCGTAGCGCTCGCTTGGCTGGCCGGGGGCTCAGCCGGCATTGGACGCCTGACGGCCATTGGTCCTGACCCCTTCTGGACGGGAGTCTGGGTGGCGGCGGAGGTGGGTGCCGGCGTCGTTATCGGTTACGCGGCCGGCCCATGGCTGGAGCGCGAGCGGGCTGTCAACGTCGAGGACGCGGCGGACCTGGTCCGCTAAATTGCTGCGGCGTTTCCCCTGCTGTCCTACGGGAGCTGGGTGGGCAGTGAACGTTCCAGCTGCACCCGGCATGCGGACTGGGCCTGGTCCGTGAGGGCCCGGCCAACGCATTCCTGGTAGGTGCGCACTTCGTCGAAGAACACCGCCGTCACCACAATCAGCAGCACCAGGATCGCGGAGACCACCAGGCCCGAGATGGTGCCGATGAGGACCAGCCTGGACTCCTTCAAGCGTGCCGAGCGGACCAGCAGGAGTACGCCCAAGACCAGGCCGGCGACGGTGAGGATGGTTGTCAGCCAGAGGTAGTTGACGTCGAGCTGGTAGACGAAGAACGCGCCAAGCACCGAAACGACGAATATCCGGAACAGGGTGTGGGTCCGGGCGAGCGAGGCTTTCGCTGCTTCGCTGAGCGGAGGTTTGGTCCGCTGCTGCTGCGCCGGTTCCGGGGTGCTGTTCATGTTTTCCAGCCTACGCGAGCGTGCCCATAAGCTAGACCAATGCGCATCGTAGTCCTCGTTTCCGGAACCGGGTCCAACCTCCAGGCAGTCATCGACGCGGTCAAGGCAGGGGAGCTCGACGTCGAGATCGCTGCCGTGGGCGCGGACCGCGAGGGGACGTACGGCGTCGAGCGTTCCTCCGAAGCCGGGCTGGAGACGTTCGTGGTCAACTTCAACTCGTTCCCCACCCGGGACGAATGGGATGCCGCGCTTACCGCGCGGGTGGCCTCCTACGCCCCGGACGTTGTGGTCTCCTCGGGCTTTATGCGGATCGTCAGCGCAGACTTTATCGACACCTTCCATGGCCGGTACCTCAACACCCACCCGGCGTTGCTCCCCGCCTTCCCGGGAGCCCACGGCGTGCGGGATGCCATGGCGTATGGGGTGAAGGTCACAGGCTGCACTGTGCACTGGGCCGACGCCGGTGTGGACACCGGTCCCATCATCGCCCAGGAAGCCGTCACCATCGAGGACGGCGACACCGAGGAAACCCTCCACGAGCGCATCAAGGTGGTGGAACGCCGGCTGCTGGTATCCACCCTGGCAAACCTCGCCGCCAGCCCTGCCTCCTAGCCTCCCAACTAGGTAGCGCTAACTGCCGTTTTGACCCCTCAAAACGTCAGTTAGCGCTACCTAGTTGAGCAGACCGGGGCCTACCTGTGGATAACCGCCGTCGCGTTGGCTCTCGGCTGTAACGATGGGTTCATGAAGGTTCCAGCCCCTCTTCCCGAACCCTTGGCTTCGCTTCCATTCACTCTGCAGGAAGCGGCCGACGCCGGCATCAGCCAGCGGAGGCTCCGTCACCAAGGGCTGCAGCGGCCCAGTCGCGGAGTCCGGGTGCCCGAGGCGACCGATACCTCCGACCTTGGGCCACAGATCCGCCCGTACACCCTGGTGACGGATCTTGCTGCCGCCTCCCACGCCTCCGCATTCCTGTTGTGGCAGTTTCCTGGATACATGCCGGGAACAGACGTCCCGCTGCTCCACGTCTCCCGCCCTGACTCCGTGGCGATCATGCGCCGGCCCGGCGTGAAGGGGCATCGAGGCCAGTTCTTTGCGGATGAAATCACTACATTGCATGGGCTGCTGATCACAACCCGGGCCAGGACATGGCTCGACTGCTCCCGGTTGATGAGCATCAATGAGCTGACAGTTGTGGCTGACCACCTCCTGCGTATCCCGCGGCCGGACTTGGAGGGCCGCTCGGACCCCTTCGCAACCCTTGAGGTTCTGGAGGACATGCTGGACCGGCACAAAGGCACGCCGGGCATCAGGAAAGCCCGGCTCGCTCTGGAGCAGGCAAAAGTCGGCTCGGACTCTGCGCCCGAAACGCGTCTGCGGCTTGCCATAAGGGACAGCGGACTGCCCGAACCGGAACTGAACGTACCTACCGCCTTGAGGCCCGGCGTCGTACGCCAACCTGACATGAGCTACCCGCAACAGAAGGTGGCTGTGGAGTACGACGGTGAGGTGCACTCGGACCCTGGCCGAATCGTGCGGGACATAACCCGTGAGGAGGACTACTGCCGCGCAGGCTGGTTGCTGGTCCGCCTCTCAAAGCTGCATATGGAAAACGATGCGCGGACGGCCGTGGGCAAGGTGCGGCAGGCCCTACTTTCCCGGGGCTGGTACCCAACTAGGTAGCGCGAAGTGTCGTAATGGGGCTCCAAAACGACAGTTGGCGCTACCTAGTTGGGAAGGGGCGCGGCTACTCGAGGCGGCGCTGTTTGGTTTCGGGGGAGAAGAACGCCATCCACAGGACCGCCAGCAGGACCAGTCCGCCGGCAAGGGCGAAGGACGTGGCCAGGCCGAGTTCCGGCCAGAAGTAGTTCGCGAAGATGAGCGGGCCGAATCCTGCACCCAGCCGCGAGAAGGTGGACGCCCAGCCGAAGCCGGTGCCCCGCAGCTCGGTGGGGTAGAGCTCGGACACATAGGCGTAGAGCACCGGGATGGCCACCTGGACCACGAAGCCGAACACCAGCAGCCAGAACACCGCGGCCGTGGGGATGTCCACCACGAAGGCGACGATCACCAGGGTCAGCGCGGACAGGGGACCGGTGATGGCCAGGATCCACTTACGGCCCACCCGTTCCACCAGGAGGGCGGCCACGATCACGCCGAGCAGTCCGACGGCGGCCATGGACGCGGTGGTGACGAATGCCTTGTACTCGGCGAACCCGGCGCCGATCAGGATGCGCGGCATCCACGTCAGTGACAGGTAGTAGACCAGCAGGATGCTGAAGAACAGGGCCCAGGCCGCGGCCGTGATCTTCCAGTTGAACTGCCACACGGAACGCAACTGGGTCCAGGCGCTGCCGGCCGAAAGGCGGGGCACGTCCTGGGCGTCCGGCAGGCTGTAAGCGCGGGCTTCCGCTCCGGTGGCCGCCACCAGGCCGTCAATCACCTTGGCCGCTTCCTCGCGCCGGCCCTTGCGGATCAGGAACAGTGGAGACTCCGGCACGCTCCGCCGGACCCAGAACACCAGTAGTGCGGGCAGCACCATCACCAGCATGGTCAGCCGCCAGTCGCCGTACAGGGCAACCAGGCCGGCGGAGACGAAACCTGCCAGCGCCGCGCCAATGGGCCACCAGCCGTCCATCGCTGTGAGGACCTTGCCGCGTTGCTTCCGGGGCGTGAATTCACCCACCAGCGCATAGTCCACCGGAATGCACCCGCCCAGGCCGAAACCGGCCATGAACCGGAACACGCAGAACCACATGAAGTCGGGGGAGAAGGCCCCGAAGACGGTGAAGAGGGAAAAAATCAGCAGCGTGGCGGTGAACGCCTTTTTGCGTCCGATGGTGTCCGCGATGGTTCCCCAGACGAAGGCGCCGAGGGCCATCCCGATGAGGTTGGACGTGCCCACCCACGCCACCTCGCCCGGAGTCAACGCCCAGTGGGTGGAGAGCAGCGGGATGAGGATGCCGTTCAGCGTCACATCCCAGGCATCGAACATAAAGCCCAGGCCGCCGATCAGAAAGATCCGGCCCTGGACTTTCCATCGCCATGGCAGTTCCTGGACCACCTGTTCGCCGCTCGGCACAGTGGTGTAAGTATTCATCGCAGCCTCCTGTGAAAAACTCTAGCCCCGCCCACCGGCGTTCACACTCCGGCTGACACGCGGGGCAACCTGCGCTTCGCGATAAACTGGCCCTATCCCCACCAACCGCGGCACTGTTCCGCGAGATAAGACGGAGACATTTGTGAGCTTCACGCAGCATGAGCGCGTATCCATTGACCGTGTTCCCATCCGCCGGGCGCTGATCTCGGTTTACGACAAGACCGGTCTGGAGGAGCTCGCCCAGGGCCTGCACTCAGCTGGGGTCAAGCTGGTGTCCACCGGCTCCACGGCCAAGAAGATCGCCGCCGCCGGCATCCCCGTCCAGGAGGTCGAGGAGGTCACCGGTTCGCCCGAAATGCTGGACGGCCGTGTCAAGACCCTGCACCCGCGGGTCCACGGCGGCATCCTGGCCGACCGCCGCGTGGCGGCGCACATGGAAACGCTCACCAGCATGGAGATTGAACCCTTCGACCTGGTGGTGGTGAACCTCTACCCGTTCGTTGAGACGGTCAAGTCCGGCGCGGCGCAGGACGACGTGGTGGAGCAGATCGACATCGGAGGCCCCGCCATGGTGCGGTCCGCCGCGAAGAACCACGCCGCCGTCGCCATTGTGGTGGACCCCTCCTTCTACGCCCAGGTAGTGGAAGCGGCCGCAGCAGGCGGCTTCGACCTGAAGACCCGCCGCCGCCTGGCGGCAAAAGCCTTCGCGCACACGGCGTCCTACGACAATGCCGTGGCCACCTGGACTGCCAGCCAGTTCCTTGATGAGGACGGCGACGGCGTCATCGACTGGCCTGCCTACGCCGGCGTTTCGCTCGAGCGCTCGGAGGTCCTGCGCTACGGCGAGAACCCGCACCAGCAGGCCGCACTGTACGTGGACAAGGCTGCACCGGTGGGCATCGCCCAGGCTGACCAGCTGCACGGCAAGGCCATGAGCTACAACAACTTCGTGGACGCCGACGCCGCACTCCGGGCCGCCTACGATTTCGATGAACCCGCAGTGGCCATCATCAAGCACGCCAACCCGTGCGGCGTAGCGGTAGGGTCCGCGGACGCCGCCGACCCCATCGCCGACGCACACGCCAAGGCGCACGCGTGCGATCCTGTCTCTGCCTTCGGCGGTGTCATCGCAGCCAACCGCACCGTGACCGCCGGGATGGCGAACACCGTCAAGGACATCTTCACCGAGGTGGTCATCGCGCCCGGCTTCGAGCCGGAAGCCGTGGAGATCCTCTCGAAGAAGAAGAACATCCGCCTGCTCGCGCTCCCCGAGGGCTACGGCCGCTACCCGGCCGAAATGCGCCAGGTCTCCGGCGGCATGCTGGTCCAGGTCAGCGACAAGGTGGACGCCGACGGCGACAACCCCGCCAACTGGATCCTCGCCGCAGGTGACCCCGCTGACGAAAAGACCCTCGCGGACCTGGCCTTCGCCTGGACAGCCTGCCGCGCAGCAAAGTCCAACGCCATCCTCCTCGCCGCTGACGGTGCCGCCGTCGGCATCGGCATGGGCCAGGTCAACCGCCTGGATTCCTGCCGCCTTGCCGTGGAGCGGGCCAACACGCTTGGCGTGAAGGTGGAGTCCGACGTCGAAGGGGCAGGCGGTGCCTCCAACACCGATGCGAGCGGTGCGCCGCAGCGGGCCCGCGGCGCCGTTGCTGCCTCCGACGCCTTCTTCCCGTTCGCTGACGGCCTGCAGATCCTCATCGACGCCGGTGTCCGCGCCGTAGTGCAGCCCGGCGGTTCCGTGCGGGACGAGGAAGTGATCGCGGCAGCGAACGCCGCCGGCGTGACGATGTACTTCACCGGCTCCCGCCACTTCTTCCACTAATCCCCACCGATCTGGCCCCACCGATTGCTCCGTAACGGTCGTTTTCGCTTCCGGAAAGGGCCGGTACGGAGCAGTCGATTGGAACATACGACGACGGCGCCTGTCCCGGCGAAGGGGACAGCCGCCGTCGTCGTATGGAGGGTTAGCCCTGGCCGGATGCGTGCCTAGGGTTCACCCTCCGGCGGCAGACGGATCTCCCGGGGCTTAGCTTCCGCCATCCGCTGCTCCGTCCAGTACTCGAGGATCTCCTCGTGAGTCTGGGGAACATCGATACGGCTGACCGGCTCCGGATCCGGTTGGTCGGCGCTAGGAGAATTGCGCAAGGTTGTAGGTCGCCTCGATTTCGAGGCCCCAATACGGGCCGTACATGACCTTGGAACCGCTGTAGCCGTAGCTGTTGATGCTGTTCTGGACGCCGTCAGGTCCTGCGCCGATAAACCAAGGTCCGCCGGATGCGCCCCCGTTCATGTTGCAGGGAATGCCCTGTGTATTGAACTTATTGGTGGTGTCTGGGGTGGCTGTGCCTTCGCAGCTCTGGAGCGTCAGGCCGTTGAACTGCTTATCAGCGGGGTAGCCGTAGGACGTGTAGAAAAGGCCCCGGGGCTGGTTGAACGCAACCTCGGAACCGCCTACTACGTCGGTGAGGAATCTGCCGGTTTCGTCCGTGTTCATCACCGCAAATGCCGTGTCGAAGGAGATGTTGCCGCTGGTGCTCCACTCAATGGGTGTGTAGAGGTTACGGGCCGTCCACGTGCCATAAGGAGTCGCGCCGTTGTCGTAGGCAGGGACAAAGGCGAAGTTCTCGGCCTCCTGGCCCGGCCCGCCAACGGCGCAGTGGCCAGCGGTCGCGACTGTACTCCGGTTGATGGACTGGACGGCATTGCCGGAGCAGACGTAATCGGAGGTTCCCATGGTGAAGAAGATCTTGCCTACGTGGCTCACTGTCTGTGGTTCACCCTTGCCGCTGCCCTTAGTGGCGGCGGGTTTGCCCTTCTCCACCGTTGCGGCGTTGGAGCGGTTGCCGCGTTCCAGAGCCTTGCCGGCCAGGACGTCACCGGGAATGGCACTCTTCATTTTGTCGGCGGTCCAATAGTCGGCTGCGCCGAGGCCTTCTACGGCGATGCTGGCGACCGACGGATCCTTCTTGTCTTCCGAGGCGGCCGGTGCGGCGGTGGCTCCGCCGGCTGAGCCAAGTACCAGAGCGGCCGCTGTTGAAAGGCTCAAAAGGCCGGTGGCCAAGGACCTGGTGCGTGTCATTGTTGTCCTGTCTTGAACGGGGTGTCGGCCCCGGGGTGGGCCGGAATATGCCGTAGCGAATTTATCGTCATTTGACAAGTATGTAAATAGTAGTGACGTATCATGTAGGGCCTCCTGCGAGTGTCCCTCGGCTCTTGACCAGGAACGCGCGACGGCGGCGGCGCAGCCGGGTGCGTGCCGCCGTCGTCCGTTCTCCAGCGCTGTAATCCTGCTCACCGGCAGGGTAATCCAAGGGCGCCGGTAGGGTTCAACGCGGCGTCCTCGGGTAAGTTGTAGATGGTGAAATAGACCGGATTTCATAACCAAGCCGACCTTCAGGGAGACGCCCGCGCATGTCCAAGATTATCTACACCCACACCGACGAAGCGCCGATGCTGGCTACCTATTCGTTCCTGCCCATCATCGAGGCGTTCGCTTCGACAGCAGGTGTGGAGGTGGAGACCCGCGACATCTCGCTCGCCGGCCGCATCATCGCCGTGTTCGGTGACTACCTCACTCCGGAGCAGCAGATCGGTGACGCCCTTGCTGAACTGGGTGAACTGGCGAAGACGCCGGAGGCCAACATCATCAAGCTGCCCAACATCAGCGCCTCCATCCCCCAGCTGAAGGCCGCCATTGCAGAGCTGCAGGGCCAGGGCTACGCGCTGCCGGACTACCCGGACAACCCCTCCTCGGACGAGGAAACGGCCATCCGCTCCCGCTACGACAAGATCAAGGGCTCCGCCGTCAACCCGGTCCTGCGCGAGGGCAACTCGGACCGCCGCGCACCGCTGTCCGTCAAGAACTACGCACGCCAGAACCCGCACTCCATGGGTGCCTGGACCGCGGACTCCAAGACCAACGTGGCCACCATGGGCAAGGACGACTTCCGCTCCAACGAGAAGTCCGTGGTCATTGAGTCCGAGGGCACCATCGCCATCCAGCTGGTCCGCGAGGACGGCTCCGTGAAGGTCCTGAAGAAGGCGTTCCCCGTCCTGGCCGGCGAGGTCATCGACGGCACCGTCATGCGCGCCGCCGCCCTGGACGAGTTCCTGCAGGCACAGGTGGCCCGTGCCAAGGAAGAGGGCGTGCTGTTCTCCGCACACCTCAAGGCCACCATGATGAAGGTTTCGGACCCCATCATCTTCGGCCACGTGGTCAAGGCCTACTTCTCCGAGCTCTTCGAGACCTACGGCAAGCAGCTCGCAGCCGCCGGCATCAGCCCCAACAACGGCCTGGCCGCCATCCTCAGCAGCTTGGAGGACCTTCCCGAGGACGTCCGCGACGGCGTGCAGAACCTCATCAAGAAGGGCCTCGAAGAAGGCCCCGCCCTGGCCATGGTGGACTCGGACAAGGGCATCACCACCCTGAACGTCCCCTCCGACGTCATCGTGGACGCCTCCATGCCCGCAATGATCCGCTCCTCCGGCCACATGTGGGGCCCGGACGGCAAGGAAGCAGACACCCTGGCGGTCCTGCCGGACAGCTCCTACGCCGGCATCTACCAGGTGGTCGTCGATGACTGCCGCGCCAACGGCGCCTACGACCCCACCACCATGGGCACCGTCCCGAACGTCGGCCTGATGGCCCAGGCCGCCGAAGAATACGGCAGCCACGACAAGACCTTCGAGATCCAGGAAGCCGGCACGGTGCAGATCGTGGACGGCGAAGGCAACGTGCTGATCGAACACCAGGTATCCGTCGGCGACATCTGGCGCGCCTGCCAGACCAAGGACCTCCCCATCCGCGACTGGGTCAAGCTGGCCGTCACCCGCGCCCGCGCCTCCCAGACCCCCGCCGTGTTCTGGCTGGACGAGGAGCGCGCCCACGACGCCAACCTCATCGCCAAGGTCAACGAGTACCTCAAGGAGCACGACACCGAAGGCCTGGACATTCAGATCATGTCCCCGGTCAAGGCCATCGCGTTCACCCTCGAGCGGATCCGCAAGGGCGAGGACACCATCTCCGTGTCCGGCAACGTCCTCCGCGACTACCTTACGGACCTGTTCCCCATCCTGGAACTCGGCACCAGCGCCAAGATGCTTTCCGTTGTTCCGCTGATGAACGGCGGCGGACTCTTCGAAACCGGCGCCGGCGGTTCCGCCCCGAAGCACGTCCAGCAGCTCCTCAAGGAAAACCACCTGCGCTGGGACAGCCTGGGCGAGTTCCTGGCACTGGCCGTCAGCTTCGAGCACCTGGCCACCACCGCAGGCAACGCCCGCGCCCAGGTCCTGGCTGACACGCTGGACCGCGCCACCGGCACCTTCCTGCTGGAAAACAAGTCCCCGAGCCGCCGTGCCGGCGAGCTGGACAACCGCGGCAGCCACTACTTCCTGGCCCGCTACTGGGCAGAGGAACTGGCCAAGCAGACGGACGACGCCGACCTGGCCGCCGCGTTCAGCTCCGTCGCCGACGAGCTTTCCTCCAAGGAGGAAACCATCGTGGGCGAGCTGGCTGAGGTCCAGGGCTCCCCGGTGGACATCGGAGGCTACTACCACCCGGACGACGCCAAGGCTTCGGCCGTGATGCGCCCGTCCGCCACGCTGAACAAGGTCATCGCGACCCTCAGCTAGGTGATCCGCTGCTGCGGCAGTTGAGCATTAAAAGAGGCGGTGCCCCGGTTTATCCGGCGCACCGCCTCTTTTAAGTTTTTGGGGAATGTCTTGTTGTAGGAACGTCTGTTGGCAGGTCCGTCTTGTTGGCGCATCCGTCCTGTTGTCAGGAACGGACGGCAGGCGCCTCCGCCGCCAGCGGGCCGCCGTCGTGCTGCCCTGCGGGAGCCGCCTCCTGCTCCCGGCCGGCCTGAAGCGTGACCCCAATGCCTGCCGCCACAACCAACACGATGCCAAGCACGGCGCTGAGGCCGGGAACCTGGCCCAGGACGGCGACCCCGATCACCACTGCGATGGCCGGTTCCAGGCTCATTAGCGTCCCGAAGGCCGAGGCCTTCAGGCGGCGCAGCGCCAGCAGCTCGAGGCTGAAGGGGATCACCGGCATCAGCAGGGCCAGGCCTGCTCCGGCGAGCAGCAGCTGCCAGTCGAGGTGTGCGAAGACCGCCGGTCCCGCCACCACCGTTGTGGCAGCCGCGGCAACGGGTATGGACACTGCCAGCGCCTGCAGGCCGTTCACCTCGTCACCGGCACGCTGCGTCAGGAGGATGTAGGCGGCCCAGCAGGCCGCAGCACCCAATGCCAGGAGAACCCCGACAGGATCGATGCCACCGTGCCATGGCTCGGTCAGGGCTGCCACTCCGGCTGCTGCCACCAGGGCCCACCACCGTCCTGCGCGACGCCCCCGGATGACGGCGACCGACAAGGGGCCCAGGAACTCCAAGGCTGCTGCCGTGCCCAGCGGAATACGCATGGCAGCGGCCATGAACATCAGGGTCATGGCCGCGGTGGCGAGGCCCAGGAGGATGCATGTCGCCAGGCCGGTCCGGCTGATCCGCGACCGCCAGGGACGGGTGAAGGCGACCAGAATGACGGCGGCCCAGGCAAGGCGCAGCCAAGAGACTCCTTCGGGGCCAAGTTTGTCAGTGAGACCCACTGACGCGGCAAGGCCAAGCTGGACGCAGCACATGGCAGCCCCCGCCATTGCTGTCCCGCTCCGTACGCGGTTGCCGTGGTGTTGAGAAAATTCCATGCGTTCAGTAGACCGTCCCGGCACTGTCCTCGTCCACGTGATATTCGTACACAAATTGTTCACGAATTATGGACAATGGACGGATGGAAACCCGCCGCCTGGAAGTCCTGCTGGAACTCGCCCGCCAAGGCTCGATGCGGAACGTCGCAGATGCCCTCCAGACCACCACGTCCACCGTGTCGCAGCAGATCGCGGCCCTTGCCCGGGAGACCGGCACGCCCCTCCTGGAACCGGTTGGACGCGGAGTCCGCCTGACACCGGCGGGCCGACGCTTGGCTGATCATGCGGTGACCATCCTCGCCGCCGTGGACGCCGCCACCGCGGAGCTGGATCCTGAAGCAGAGCCCGCGGGCACGGTCCGGGTGGCGGGTTTCGCCACCGCAATCCGGTTGGTCCTCATGCCCATTGTGCGGGAGCTTGCGGTGAGCCATCCGGAGGTGAAAATCGAAGTTCGGGAACACGAGCCTGCCGAAGCCCTTGCCCTGCTTGGCTCCGACGCCGTGGACCTCGCCCTGACGTACGACTACAACCTGGCGCCGGACGGCAGCGGCAAGGCCTTTGACTCGCTCTCTTTGTGGAGCACGCCGTGGAGCCTCGGTGTTCCTGAAGGTGCGCCACTGCAAGGTGGCAGTGCCACTGACATTTTCCTCGGCTTTCGGGACTGGGACTGGATCGGCAACTCACGCAACCAGGCGGATGAGCAGGTCCTGCGGCTCATCTCATCGATGGCCGGTTTTGAACCCCGGATGCGGCATCAGGCGGACAGCCTGGACCTCGTTGAGGACCTGATCCTCGCGGGAATGGGAATTGGCCTCCTGCCGGCGGACTGGAAGCCGCGCAGCGGCGTCACCCTCGTACGGTTGGCCGAACCCGTCGTGATGGTTCGCGCCTATGCCCGGACCCGGCGGGGCAACAACAGATGGCCGGCCCTTGCCGCTGTCCTCAACCACATTGAACGGAAGGCGGGGAACCTGCCCGGGTGAAGCGTGCCGCGGAAGGCGGGCCGCCGTCGTCCGTTCTGTTTCCGCGGGCTTAGTCGCTGCCCTTGCCCTTGCCGCCCTTTTTGTCGTCATCCCTGTCCGGCTCCGGTGCTGGCTCAGGTTCCGGTTCGGGTGACGGGACCGGTGTTTCAACAGGAGCTGCGGCGGCTGCGGCGGCCGCCGCAGCCTGATCGGCCACTGCTTTGTCAGCCACTGCTTTGTCAGCCGCGGCCTTGTCAGCCGCTGCCTGCCCGGCGGCAACCGCATCGTCCAAGTCCGCACGCACGGCCGTGGCAATGGTGGTGATGTTGCGGCGCCGGTCTTCGGAAATCTGGCCCTTCGCCTGGGCAGCCTGAAGCTCCGCCTCAAGTCCCTCAAGGGCTTTTAACGCGCCGCCGGGATCATTTTGCGAGGACGCCTGGGTCACCTCGAGGACGCGGGCCTGGAGCTGCCTGGCGGCGTCACGCTGGAGGCCTGAGTCATTGGTGCCGCAGCCGCTCAGCAGTCCTGCTGCCAGCAAGGTGGCCGACCATCCGAGGACCAAACGGCCGACGCCTCCTTGCTTCAGCCTCACGGCTCCACACTCTTCTGGAGTTCCTCCAGATGTTCGCCCAGGACCCCGGTCACCGTTGGGTAAGGCACGACGTCGGCTGGAGACTGCGCGGATATTGTCATCATCACCGCTGCCACCGCCGCCGCAACCGCGACGAGGCCGAGGACCACAGCAAGCCAGAACCGTTTGGTCCGGGTTTGCGGGTGCGCCTGTGCGGCAGCTGGAGTCGGCGCAGCCCCCTGCACGTTCTCTGCCGGGGCGGGGTCACTTGAGGATGCCGCTGCCTCGCGCAGCTCGTCCACCGATTCCTCCGCCGTGATGGAGGGAGGGTGGAACGGCATAGCGGGAAGCACGCGGGTGGTCTCAGGCGCCAGTTCCCCGGGAGTCGACGCGGGCGACACCAGGGCCTGCCGCAGCGCGGTCTCTATGTCTGCGGCGGCAGGACGCTCCATGGGTTCGAGGGCAGTCATGGAGCGGAGCAGATCGGCCCATTCAGCGGGGACCTCATCCGGGATCTCGGGCGCGCGGTGCAGCCGGGCCACCGCGGACTCCACTGCGCCTCCCGGGTATTCCACAACGCCCTTGATGCACTCCAGGAGCACCAGCCCCAGTGAGTAGATGTCGGTTGCGGGGGAGAGGGGCTGGCCCATCGCCTGCTCGGGGCTGAGGTAGGCAGCGGTGCCCACCATGGTTCCCGTGGCCGTGAGCCGGGTCGCATCCACGATGCGGGCTATGCCGAAGTCTGTCAGCTTTGGGCGCAGCGGCTCTCCGGGCCGGATCTGGACAAGCAGGATGTTGGCAGGCTTGATGTCACGGTGGATGATGCCCAGTCCGTGGACATAGGCCAGTGCATCGGCGATGCCGGCGCCGATGACAGCGAGCTCCTCAAGGGGAACAGTGCTGTGCCGGATCCGGGCCCGAAGGTCCTGCCCCTCCACCAGTTCCATGGTGAGAAACGGCCGTGGCTCGTCCGGGATGCGTGTGTCGATGCCTGCGTCGAAAAGGGTGACCAGGCCCGGATGGTTCAGCGTGGCCAGAAGCTGGATTTCTGCTTCCTGGCGCTTCAATTCCTCCGCATCAGGGGCCTGCGGTGCGAAGAGTTTGAGGGCTACATCGCGGCCCAGGTTTTCGTCCCTGGCGCAGTAGACCGAGGACATGCCGCCACGCCCAATGACCTCACCCAGCCGGTAACGTCCGCCAACAACTTCATTCGTGATGGAGCTCGGCGATTCCGCCACCATGACCCGTTCCTCCCGGTGCGCTGCGGCACTGTCGTACTCAAATTATACCGGCGGGGTGGCACTACTCGCGATTGGCGGCGGCTGGATGGGGGGATGGCACGCCAGCGGCCCGGCGGCGAGTTTGAATCATTTCGCCACCGGACCACCGGTCACAAGGACATGTGTGCTGAGGACATGTTTTGCGTGTAATATCGCGTTTCTTCGGGCGGACCTCCTTCCCCTCAGCCTGCAGGGTGCAGCCGCTTCAGGCGCATGGTGCAGGCGCGGGCAGATGCCTTTCAGATGTGGCTAGGACACCTTGCGCTTGCGCAGCATCAGGAGTCCGGCCACCAGGATCAGCAGGGCGAGCGGGACGAGCGACGTGTCAACACCCGTGTTGGCCAGCGCAGTGGCGCCCTGGGCCGGAGTGCTGCGGGGGGCAGCGTCGGCAGCAATGGCGCCACCAGCTGCGGTGGACCCGGCAGGTGCTACCGAGATGCTGCCGGTACCCGCGGTGCCGGTACCCGGGGTGCTGGTGCCGTTTCCGGTGTCGGTGCCGCTGGTGTCGGTCCCGTTTCCGGTACCGGTGCCCGGGTTGCTGGTGCCGGGATCAACGGTGCCCACGCCTCCGGTGTTGCCGTCGACCGGATCGGTACCCGGGGTTTCAGTGCCGGGGTTGTCGGTTCCCGGGGTTTCCGTCCCGGTGCCGTTGTCGCCGCCGATCAGGCCGAGGCCAAGGTCTGCGCCCAGGTCCACACCGAGATCGAGACTGCCGTTGCCGCCGGTGCTGCCATCGGTGCCGTTGGTGGTGGTGCCGCCGAGGTTGAGGTCGAGGGCTGCGTCTACGGCGGTGTCGAGTCCGTTGGTGGTGCCGTTGGTGGTGGTGCCGCCGAGGTTGAGGTCGAGGGCTGCGTCTACGGCGGTGTCGAGTCCGTTGGTGTTGCCGTCAGTGGTGGTGCCGCCCAGGTTGAGATCAACTGCTGCATCTACGGCGGTGTCGAGTCCGTCCGTGGTGGTGCCACCGAGATTGAGGTCAACCGCGGCGTCTACAGCAGCCCCAAGTCCATCGGTAGCTCCTTCGGCTCCTGTAACAGAGCCGAGGTCCACGACGGCGTCTGCTGCGACGGTGAGGTCGGTTGCGGGTGCTTCCGTTGTGGGGGTGCCGGTGTTGCCGAGTCCGAGGTCGACGGTGGCTGCTGCAGCGAGGTCGGGGCTGGTGGCTTGGTTGGTGCCGAGGTCCGCGACGGCGTCTGCTGCGATGGTGAGGTCGGTTGCGGGTGCTTCCGTTGTGGGGGTGCCGGTGTTGCCGAGTCCGAGGTCGACGGTGGCTGCTGCAGCGAGGTCGGGGCTGGTGGCTTGGTTGGTGCCGAGGTCCAGGACGGCGTCTGCTGCGATGGTGAGGTCGGTTGCGGGTGCTTCCGTTGTGGGGGTGCCGGTGTTGCCGAGTCCGAGGTCGACGGCGGCTGCTGCAGCGAGGTCGGGGCTGGTGGCTTGGTTGGTGCCGAGGTCCAGGACGGCGTCTGCTGCGACGGTGAGGTCGGTTGCGGGTGCTTCCGGCGTGGTGGTCGCAGCGTTGCCGAGGCCAAGGTCGACGGTGGCTACGGCGGCGACGCCCGTGGAATCGGACGGCGTTGGGTCACCCAGCAGGCCCAACGACGTCGTATCCGCGGACGCCGCTGCCGAGATCAGGGCAGATGCGGAAAGATCCGATCCGCTGGTGGTATCCGCGGCATTCGCCGCGGTGCAGCCGAAGGCCAAAAGCCCGCCGGCAAAGAGGGTGCCAAGCAGCCCCCTGTGAAGGTTGGAACTCATGATGATGTCTCCTAAAAAGTTGAAGTCGGGCGCTTGTCAGCTGCCCATAGGGCCACGTTCTGCCAACAGAAGGGCAGACGGGACTCAACTAGTCAGGAGAGGAACCGGGGTCGTACGACACCGGTGAGGGGGCATGCTCAGTTGCTTCGCCGGCCAGGACAAGGCCGTTGAAGGGAAGGTCAAAGCTAAAGGGGGTCAGCCACGCCGCTGAACCTGAGGACGTCGAAGAGGACGCGCCGCTGCTCGAACCGGAACCGGGAACAGCCGGGTTCTGTGCAGGCACGGGCGCATGGTCGGCAGTGCCCGGCTGCTCTGCAGCCTGGCCAGCTCCGGTCAGCCCAGTCCATGGCAGTACGGAAGTGCCGGCGAGGGAAGCCACGCCAACAGCTGTGGCCGGAGCACTGGGAACAGCGGATGCGTCCGTGGACGCGCTCCCTGCAGGAGCTGGTTCTTCCACTGATTCACTGACGGTTGCCGTGACCGCACCAAGTACAGGGGTATCAGCTGCAACCTTGGACGGCTCTTCGCCAATGGCCGTCCCGGGGAGATCAGGAACCCGAACGGGCAGGGGTGACGTGCCTGTCACAAGATCGGCAACTGGGTCCAGAACCGGCTCCAGGACCGGAACGGCCTCTGCAACCGGGGGAACCACCACTTCAACCACTGCTGTGGTGGCTCCATCAGCAACTTCAGCGATGGGAGCAGAAACAGCAGAAACCGTTCCGGCCGGAACGATATGGCTCACTACCGGAACGGAGGACACGAGATTGTCGGCGAGCTTCGCGACGGGGGCCACCACAGGTTGAAGCAGCCCGGCCTTCGGCGCGGGTGCGGGAAGCGGCGCGGAGACTGCCGAAGCAGGAGCCGGAGCGGGCAACGCGGGCACCGGGGTGGTCACCTTATCCGCCACGGAAGAGACTGAACTGGTCACACCGCCCAAAAGGGACGTTGTATCCGAAAGGGCGTCAGCAGAGGCAGCCGTGGACGAAAGTGTCAGCCAGCTGACTGCGGCCGCCCCGGCAAGGAGTACTGGCCTGAGGACACGCCACGGGGAGCGAGCTTCACCCATGCGTACCACCCCCAGTACTGGTCTATTCGACGACGTCTACAGCGTAAGACCGGATGTTGCAGGAAGTCTAGAGCGAACTAAAACAATTCGACAAAAACGGTAATGGCAGAAGCCATCCACCACCATTACCGGTTCTGGATGTCATGTTATTGACCCCGGTGCCACGGAAAACGCCCCGCTCAACTATCTTCCGTGGCGGTCGTTAGGGTAAGTCACCCCGAGCTGGGCACGGACGCCGTCAAAGAGACGCATGGTGTTCAGCGAATCTTCCAGGGGCATGACAGGACTCTCGGTCAGGCCCTGCTGAATGCACCGCGTAACCTCGCGAAGTTCGTACGTGTACCCCTTGCCCACCACGTCGAATGTTTCCGTCCGGCGTTCGTCCCACCCCTTCGCGACGGTAAGTTCGCGCGGGTTGTTGATGGATCCCACGCTCTGCAGGAAGCCGAGGCTTCCTGCAACAGTGGCGATGCGCGGGCCGTGGGACAGCAGCGACGAGGTGAGCTGGACCTGGGCTCCGTGGTTGTAACCCAGGGTCATGGCGTTCTGGGCGTCGACGCCGTCGTCGTTCAGGAACCCGGTGGCGCTGACGGTCTGTGGGAAGCCAAGGGTTCCGAGCGCCCACAGCAGCGGGTAGACGGCGATATCGAGCAGCGCTCCGCCGCCGTCCTGCCTGGCCCAGAGCCTGGAGGTGGGGGAGTACGGTGCAGGGAAGCCGAGGTCGGCGCTCACCCAATGGATGTCGCCGAGTTCGCCGGAAGCGGCAATGTCGAACGCCCGCTGCATGCTGGGCAGGAAACGGCTCCAGACCGCCTCCATCAGGAAGAGCTTCCGGTTGCGCGCGACGTCGATGAGTTCGCCGGCCTCGCGCGCGTTGATGGTGAAGGCCTTCTCGCAGAGAACGTGCTTGCCGGCGTTCAGTGCGGCGAGGACTATCTCATGGTGCTGCGCATGGGGAGTCGCCACATAGACAATGTCCACCGCCTCATCGGCGAGCAGCCGCTGGTAGCCGCGCAGGCCGCCGTCGTCCCCGTACGCCTTGGAAAAGTCGTAGGCAACGGCAAAAGCGTCAGCGGTATCCTGCGCTCGGGAACTGACGGCGTACAGCTCTGCGTCCGCCAGCAATGCCAGGTCCTGGGCGACGGAACGCGCGATGCCGCCGGTGGCGATGACACCCCACCGCAATGTCTTGCCGGTAGCGGAACGTGGATCCGTGTCGGACTGGCTGGACAGCCACGGTTTGGCAATGGGCGCACTCATGATGCCCATCCTCTCACCGTCGGTGGGCGGGCGTTGGCGATTAGGCCGTGGCGGCCATGGCAGTACGGTCGCGTACCGGCTCCTCGGTCAGCTTGCCCTGCTGCAGCCTGAAGCGGCGGTCCGTCTTGTTGGCCAGAGCCCTGTCGTGGGTGACCACCAGAATGGTGGTGTTGTGGTCGCGGCAGAGGGAGCTGAGCAGCTCGATGATGTGGTCGCCGGTCTGCTCGTCCAGGTTGCCGGTGGGTTCATCGGCCAGGATCAGCTTGGGTGCGTTGGCAAGGGCACGGGCGATCGCCACGCGCTGCTGTTCACCGCCGGAGAGCCTGTTGATGCGCCGGTCGTGCTTTTCGGCAACCAGCTGGACCTGTTCCAGCAGCTCCTTTGCACGGTGCAGCCTGGCCGGCTTCCGCATCCCGGCGAACTCCATCGGCAGCATCACGTTGTCCAGGGCGGACAGGTTGGGGATCAGGTTGAACTGCTGGAACACGAATCCGATGTCCCGGCGCCGGTATTCGGTCAGCTTCCCGTCGGGCATGCCCGCAAGGCTGACGCCGTTGACGACGACGTCTCCGGAGGTGGGCTTGTCCAGCGCGCCCAGTAGGGACAACAGCGTGCTCTTTCCGCTGCCGCTTTTGCCCACGATGGAGGCGAGGGTGCCCTGCTCCAAATTGAAGCTGACATCATTGACCGGCTTGATGGTGCGGTCACCCGAGTTGAAGGTGCGGACAAGGTTCTTGACTTCAATCATGCTTATTCTCCTCGCAGGACTTCGATGGGACGGATGCGCGCGGTCAGCAGCGCCGGGACGAGTGCGCCAACAATGGCGACGCCGAACACGGCTGCGATACCGGCAGCGATGACTTCGGGGGAGGCGCTGGCCGTGACGGAGGTTAGCAGCTGGGAGGCGCCGCCGAAGGGTCCCCTTTGGCCGCCAGGGAAACCTGCCCCGCCCCCTGCGAGCCCGCCGGCGCCGCCGGGCATGCCGCGGCCGGCGGTAACAGCCGCCGTCGTGGTGGTGCTGTTGGTGCTGATCAGCGCCGATGCGATGCCGCTGCTGGCGAAGGCCGCGATGACGGCGCCCGCCGTGCTGCCCAGTGCCGCCAGGACGAGGGCTTCGAGGACGAACTGCAGGCCGATGGTGCGGTTGGGTGCGCCAATCGCTTTGAGCACGCCGATTTCCCTGCGGCGCTCGCGGACCAGCATCACCATGATGAGCAGGATGATCAGGCCGGCGGTTCCCAAGGCAGCCACGAAGGCGATGGAGGAGATGTTCTTCACGCTGCCCAATGGGCTGACGGCGGTCTCGAGGTTCTGGCCCTGCGTAACGTCGGCCTTGTCGGTGCCGAGGGCAGACTGCAGGGCAGTCTTGGCGGCTTCGACGTTTTCGAGCGAATCCACGGTGACGATCATGCTGGACAGTTCGCCGGGGAGTCCGGCGAGGGTCTGGGCTGACGGGAGCGTGAGATAAACGGCGTTGTTGCTGAACGTGGTGCCGGCATCGAACAGCCCGGCCACGGTGTAGGTCTGGTCGTTGATGGTGAAGGTCGATCCCACCGTGAGGCTGTTCTTGTCGGCCAGCGTGGTGCCCAGCAGGGCATTCGTGGATTCGGCCGTGTAATCACCCAGGCCCGTGCCCTGGGTGATGGTCAATGCCTTGCCTGTCGTGTCCACTTCAGCGCCGATGCCCGTGGCAGTAATGGGCAGCAAACGGACCGGCTGGGTGGTGCCGGTGGTACCCGTTGTGCCGTTGGCTGCCTGGTTGCGGCCGCCCAGCGTACCGGCGTCCACCGCGGCCGTGAGGCTGGTGGTCAACGTGGCCGCCGCCTGGCCTCCCGGACCGCCCTGTCCGCCGCCTGGGCCGGCTTGGGCGCCTGAAGCACTTTGCGCCGCAGCTTCCGCGGCGTTTCTCAGCCTAAGGGATGAGGTCCCGACGACGGCACTGACGTTGGGAACGGCGGCGGCGGTTGCTGCCTGGTCACTGGTCAGCGGCTCGCCGCCGCCTTCGAAGCCCTGGCCGCCGGCCGGGTTGACGGTCAGAACGGTGCCCACCGAGGCGTTGAGTTCCTGGACCTTGGCTCCAACCGCCTGGTTCGCCACCAGCATGGCCAGGGCAAGTCCGATGGCAACCGCCAGCACTGCGACGACGGCGGCGGTGCGGACCTTGTTTCTGAAGGCATTGCCTACACTGCGGGCAAGGACGCTCACGTTACTCCTATGATTCCGGTGCCGGCCCGGGAGGCCGGCTTCAGGTCCACAGTTGTGCTTCACCCTGTGCAGGGAACCGGTCCAAGCTGTGTTTGGGCTGTGAAGACCTGATGGGAGGCAAGAGAAAGCCCCGGCCCCCAAAAGGGGACCGGGGCTTGCTGTTGAACGGGTGCTACTTGGTGATCGGGCCGAGTACCGGATCGTCGGTGTAGGCAGTCTTCACGTTCGCGGAGGTAACGATGACCGGCTCCAGCAGGTAAGCCGGGACTGTCTTGACGCCGTTGTTGTAGGAATCCTTGTCGTTGATTTCCAGCTCCTTGCCGGCCTGGAGGTCTTTCGCCATGGTGATGGCGTGCTCAACGAGCTTGCGGGTGTCCTTGTTGATGGTGGAGTACTGCTCGCCAGCCAGGATCGACTTGACCGACTCTACTTCGGAGTCCTGACCGGTGATAACAGGGGTCGGCTTGCCGGCGGCCTTGACGGACGTCAGGATCGAGCGGGCCAGGAGATCGTTGGGTGACAGGACGCCGTCCAGGGATTCTGTGGTGTAGTTGCCGCTGAGCAGGGTGTCGGCGCGGCGCTGGGCGTTCTCGCCCTTCCAGGCCTGGGTGACAGCCTGCTCGAAGCTGGTCTGGCCGGAGAGGACCTTGAGGGTGCCATCGTCGATCTTCGGCTTCAGGACGCTCATGGCGCCATCAAAGAAGACCTTTGCATTGGCATCGTCGGGGGAACCGGCGAACAGTTCGATGTTGTAAGGGCCGTTCGGCTTCTTGGCCTTCAGGCCTTCCAGCAGCGCCTGGCCCTGGAGTTCGCCCACCTTGAAGTTGTCGTAGGCCACGTAGTAGTCCACGTTCTCGGTGTTCAGCAGCAGGCGGTCGTACGCGATGATGGTGGCGCCGGCATCCTTGGCCTGCTTCAGCTGCGTGCCGAGCTGGGTGCCGTCGACAGCGCCCACGATGAGGACCTTGGGGTTCTTGGTGATCATGGCGCTGATCTGGTTCTGCTGCTCGGAAACGCCGGCATTGGCGAACTGGACGTCAGGCTTGAACCCGGCATCGCTGAGGCCGTCATTGAACAGCTTTTCGGCCAGGACCCAGTTTTCACTGGTCTTCTGGGGAAGTGCGACGGCGATGGCGGCGTCCTGTTCGAACCCTCCGGCGCCTTCGGTCCCGCCACCCGTGGTGGGCTCGGAGCGGCCGCAGCCCGTCAGCGCCAGTGCTGCGATGGCAGCTACCGCTGCTGCCTTTCCTGCTTTACCAGACATTCTCATTGTTGGTTCTCTTTCTCTGTGGTGGTGTAACGCTGTTCAGGCTGCACGGCTCAGGCTTCCCTGGCGATGGCTTCCTTGGTGGAGGTGGTCTCGTCGGGCTGAAGCGGGTTGCTGGGTCCGCCGCCGGCACGGCCGCCGCCGATGTTCTTCATCAGCATGCCGATGAGCGACTTTTTGCCTTGGCTCTTGTTGTAGACGTCGAAGGCGACGGCGATCAGGAGCACGAGGCCCTTGATGATCTGGGTGAGGTCGGCGCCGATGCCGAGGAGCTGCAGGCCGTTGTTCAGCACAGCCATCACCAGGCCACCGATGATGGACCCCACTACGGTGCCCACGCCGCCGGTGACGGCGGCGCCGCCGATGAAGACTGCGGCGATGGCGTCCAGTTCCCAGCCGACGCCGTCGAACGGGCCTGATGCGGTGGAGCGGCCGACGAAGATCATGCCCGCGAGGCCGGCCAGGATGGACATGTTCATCATGACCAGGAAGTTGACCTTTTTGGACTGGACGCCGGAGAGTTCGGCCGCGTGGCGGTTGCCGCCGACCGCGTAGACGTGGCGGCCGAGGATGGTGCGGGAGGAGATGAAGCCATAGACCAGGACCAGGACCGCGAGGATCAGGCCGGGGATGGGGAAGGAGGTGCCCGGGCGGCCGGTGGCGAACAGGTATGTGGCGTAGAGGATGGCGCCGCCGATCAGGACCAGCTTGAGGGCAGTCACCCACATTTCGGGGACTTCGGCACCGAGAGCCTTGGCACGTGCCCGGGAGCGGAGTTCGCCGACCACGACAAATGCGGTGGCGGCGATGCCCAGCAGGAGCGTGAGGTTGTTGAATCCGGTGTCGGGTCCCACCTCAGGGAGGTAACCGGCGCCCAGGTACTGGAAGTCGTTGGGGACCGGGATGGTGTTGGACTTGCCCACGAACTGGTTGAAGCCGCGGAACAGGAGCATGCCGGCCAGCGTCACGATGAAGGCCGGGATTCCCACGTACGCCGTCCACCAGCCTTGCCAGGCTCCGATCAGCGCACCAAGCAACAGCCCCAGCAGGACGCCCGCGTACCAGGGGATGCCCCAGTCGCGGATGGCCAGGGCAACGGTTACCCCCACGAACGCGGCCACGGAACCCACGGAGAGGTCGATGTGCCCGGCGATAATCACCAGGACCATGCCGATGGCCAGGATCAGGATGTAGGAGTTGCCGTTGAAGAGGTTGATGACGTTGCCGGGGGTGAGGGTGCGGCCGTCGGTGGCGATCTGGAAGAAGATGATCAGTGCAACCAGGGCGAAGATCATGCCGAATTGGCGGGTGTTGCCGCCAAACAGCTTTTTGAGGGCGTTCATGGTGTCAGTCCTTGTGTCCGGAAGGTTCTGGAGTGATCCAGAGGGTCAGGCGGCTTCGGCTTTGCGGGCAGAGGTCATCAGTTTCATCAGGCTTTCCTGGCTGGCCTCTTCTTTGGTCAGGACACCGGTAACGGCGCCTTCGAAGATCGTGTAGATGCGGTCCGAGAGGCCCAGGAGTTCGGGGAGCTCCGAGGAGATGACGATCACTCCCTTGCCCTGGTTGGCGAGCTGCTGGATGATGCCGTAGATCTCGTACTTGGCCCCGACGTCGATGCCGCGGGTCGGCTCGTCCAGGATCAGCAGGTCGGGATCCGTGAACATCCATTTGGCGAGGACCACCTTCTGCTGGTTGCCGCCGGAGAGCTTGGCCACGCCTTCCTCAACCGAGGGGGTCTTGGTCCGGAGCGACTTGCGGTACTGCTCCGCCACCGTGAATTCCTGGTTCGGGTCCACCACGGAGTTGCGGCTGATTTTGCGCAGGTTGGCCGCCACGGTGGTGGTCTTGATGTCATCCAGAAGGTTCAGTCCCAGGGACTTGCGGTCCTCCGTAACGTAACCAAGGCCGGCGTCGATGGCCTGGCGGACCGACTTGAGCGTGATCTCCTTGCCGTCCTTGTAGATATGGCCGTTGATGAAACGGCCGTAGGAACGGCCGAAGACTGACCGGGCCAGTTCGGTGCGGCCGGCACCCATGAGCCCTGCAAAGCCAACGATTTCACCACGGCGGACGAAGAAGCTGGAGTTTTTGCAGACTAGGCGGTCCTGGACGTTGGGGTGGGCCACGGTCCAGTCCTTGACCTCGAAGAACACTTCTCCGATCTTGGGCGTGTGGTCCGGGAAGCGTGATTCCAGTGTGCGGCCCACCATGCCCTTGATGATCCGGTCCTCATCCACCCCGTCAGCCTTCACGTTCAGCGTCTCGATGGACTTGCCGTCCCGGATGATGGTGATGGAGTCTGCGATCTGCTCGATCTCGTTGAGCTTGTGCGAAATGATGATGGACGTAATGCCCTTGGCCTTCAGGCCGAGCATCAGGTCCAGCAGGTGCTGGGAATCGGATTCGTTCAGCGCGGCGGTGGGCTCGTCCAGGATGAGGATTTTCACGGACTTGTTCAAGGCCTTGGCGATTTCGACCAGCTGCTGCTTGCCGACGCCGATTTCCTTGATGGGGGTGTCCGGGTCCTCACGGAGGCCCACGCGGGCCAGCAGGTCAAGGGACCGCAGGCGGGCTTCGGCCCAGTTGATGACACCCCGCTTGGTGGGTTCGTTACCCAGGAAGATGTTCTCCATGATGGAGAGTTCCGGGATCAACGCCAGTTCCTGGTGGATGATCACGATGCCGGCGTGTTCGCTGGCCCTGATATCCCGGAACTGCTGCACCTGGTTCTGGTAGACGATGTCGCCGTCGTAGCTTCCGTACGGGTACACGCCGGAAAGAACCTTCATCAGGGTGGACTTGCCGGCACCGTTCTCGCCGCAGATCGCGTGGATCTCGCCAGCCTTTACCCGCAGGCTCACGTTGTCCAACGCTTTGACGCCGGGGAATTCCTTGGTGATGGACCGCATCTCCAGGATGATCGGTTCCGTTTGCGTGGTCTGGGACGCCATATGCCCTAACCCTCCAATGCAATGACTTCTTTGTCCGGCCGGCAAAGCGCAGGGCCGTCTGATCCAAAAGTAAACTGGATCACAGCCGTTGTCGTCAAGTCTTTAACGCAATTGCTGGATAACGAAACGGTCTAGGTCTTCCGGATCCCGGCGTGCTGGAAGACCAGGGCCGCGGCGCCCAAGGCCTCCGCACGGTCTCCCAGGGAGGACATGGTGAGTGTTGTGGTCTCCCCGATGACGGGGACGGCATGCCGGACCAGGCCGCGGCGGATGGGCTCCAGCAGGAGGTCGCCGAGCCCGGCCAGCGGTCCTCCCACCACGATCACTTCAGGGTTGATGAGGTTGGCCACGTTGCCCAGGGCGCGGCCGACAGAGAGGCCTGCGTCGTCCACGACGCGGAGCGTGGCAGGGTCCCGGCTGAGGGCTTTCCTGACGATGTCCGCAGGCGTGAGTGGCCGGTCCTCGCCGCGGCTGAGGAGTTCGATCATGGTGGTGGTGGAGGCGATGGTTTCCAGGCAGCCGCGGTTGCCGCATCGGCACACGAGGCCCTGTTCATGGATGGTTGCATGGCCGATTTCACCGGTGATGCCGACGTTCCCGTAGTAGGGGGCGCCGTTGAGGATCAAGCCCGCACCGATGCCTGATCCGATCTTCAGGAACAGCAGGTTGCTGACCCCGGTGTGCTGCCCCCAGGTCACCTCGGACCACGCGCCCAGGTTGGCGTCGTTGTCAATAAACACGGGGATTCTCAAGGTTTCCTCAAGGTACTGGAGGATGTTGATCCCCACCCACTCAGGAAGGATGGCACCCTGCGCAACCGTCCCCGTCCGCCTGTCGATCGGCCCGGGAATTCCGACGCCGGCACCCACCACGGCCGACCGGTCAATGCCACTTTCGCGCAGCAGTTTGTCCAGCAGGACCACCGACGCCTGAATGCCCTCTTCTGCCTGGTGGCCGAGGGGGAGCATGACGGATTCCTCCGCAATGACGTGGTAGCTCAGGGAAGCCAGCACCACCCGGAGGTGGCGCCGGCCGAAGTCGATTCCCACAGCCACCGCCCCGTTGCTGTTGAGCCTGACGTTGAGTGCCCTCCGGCCCGAGCTGGTGATCGGTTCGGTGGAGGCCAGTCCGGAATCCAGCATGATTTTGACGATGTTGGAGACGGTGGCGGTGGAGAGTCCCGTCTGCCTGGCCAGCTCGGCCTGGGTGGAGGGTCCGCCCATGAGGGTCTCGATAATCCGTTGCTGGTTCAGCTGCCGCAAGGCGGACTGTGAACCGGGATTTTTCGGCTTGCTCCTCGTTGAGCGCGGGGTTGCGGACATGCTAAGAAGATTGCCCTATCGCTCACCTTGGAGTCAAGAAGTTAACGCATAAGGCATGCCATGGCCGGTGATGGGCGCCGGGACAATGTGGCCAGCTATCCGGCAAGTGAGGTGCAAATGGCCCCGAAAAGCGTCGCGGCCGCTGGCTACGCTGGTTGTAAGGCCCCGGCGAGGGGCCGCCCCAACGACGGAAGGTGGTAGCAGTGCTGCTGGCACTCCTGCAGGCGAACGCCGCGGTCCTTGATCCCGAAGCCAATTGTTCCGTCATTGACGCCGCTGCCCGCTCCGCGTCAGCGGCCGGCGCTGAAGTCCTGGTAACCCCGGAGCTCTTCCCGGTGGGATACGCTCCGCGCCGCGTCCGGGCCGGGCTGGATCCGGCACTCCTGCCGGTGCTCCACGAACGGCTCGCGGACATCGCCCGCCGAAACAGCATCGCGCTGGTGTACAGCCTTCCCCGCATCACCCCTGAGGGGGACTGGCAGATCAGCGCCACTCTTGTGGATACCGATGGCAGCAGCCTGCTCAGCTACGGCAAGGTTCACCTGTTTGGCCCGGATGAAAGGGCGGCCTTTACCCCGGCAACGGAACGCCCCGCCGTCGTGCACTTCCATGGGATACCGACGTCGATGGTGATTTGTTATGACGTGGAGTTTCCCGAAGCCGTGCGTGCCGCGGCTGCGGGCGGCGCTGAACTGCTGCTGGTCCCCACAGCCCTGGCCCACGGATTCGACGACGTTCCCCAGGTGCTGCTGCGGGCCAGGGCGCTCGAAAGCCAGGTCACCATCGCCTACGCCAACCACTCAGGGATTGAGGATGACTGCCGTTTCCTGGGCGGCAGCGTGATCGCCGGTCCGGACGGGAAGCTGCTGGCCGCAGCCGGGGAAGCGCCTGAGCTGCTCTTCGCCGAGGTGGACCCGGATGCCGCCCGGCGTGAGCGGACCACCGTGCCGTACCTGGCCGAGCGCCGCCCGGACCTCTACCGGTCCTGGGACGCCTGACCGCCGCCCGCCACCTCATCCGCAGGCGCTGCGGCGTCGACAAACTGCAGGGCAATCCACAACTCGGCCCGGGCTGACGCCTGCCCCAGGTCCATGTCCAGGAGCTCCGCCAGGGCATTGATCTGGCGGCGGACGCTGTTCCGGTGCAGGCCCAGGTCCTTTGCCGTGGCGTCCCAGTTACCGTTGGCGGCCAGCCAGGACCGAAGGACCTGGAGCTGGGAGTCCCGACGGTCGGGCTCCTGGTCCAGAACCGGTGCCAGGAGCCGGGCGGCCAGCATGGCGCCGGCATCGCCGCCCAGTAAGCCAGTGACGGACCACGTCAGTTCCTCTTCCCGCACAGACTTGCCGGTAGCCGAGACCCTGGGGCGCAGCGCCGTGGCACTGCGGTAGGCCGCGGCAAGACCCGGGAGTTCCGCGGGCTGCCCGACCACGAGCCGCCAGCCCAGCTGCTCCACCTCCGCCAGCAGCTGCTCATCCACCTTCAGCCGCGTTACCGCAGCGAACCCGTACCCCGTCAGCTCCACCATCTTCGTGTCGAACAGCCGCCGCCACTGGAGCAGCTCCCGGACCGGCCCGTCGGCGGCAGCTGCAGGATCAGTCCGGATGCCCTGCACCACCCGGACCGGCCCGGTCCGGGTTCCGGAAACACTTTGCGCCAACAGATCCCTCATGGCGTTCAGCTCCCTGTTGTTGCCCCCGGCCAGGCTTTCGGGGTGCAGCAGCAAGGCGGTGGCCAGCTGGCTCGGCGCCAGCGAACCGCTGGTCCGCTGCCGGACCAGGAGTTCCAACAGGCCAACCACAGAGGAGACCACGTTGTTCTGGGCGGGGGTGAGCGGCTTGTCCGCGCCCAGCACCAGGCCGCCGAGCGTTGCGTCCCTGCTGCTCCGCAGGGGATGGCCGAACACCAGCGCCGAGCCGGGTATATCGAATGCCTCTGTTTCAACGCGCGGGCCGCTTCCCGCCAGGAGCCTCTTAAGCAGGGGCTGGAGTGCGGAAAGTTCGACGGCGGCACCCGCCCGGGCGCGCGCCCTTCCGTCGGCGCCGGCCAGGACAGCCCACACCGGAACCCGCTGGTTCAGGGCCGCCAGCAGCTCATGCTCGGGCCGGGCCGAAAGGACGGCCCGCATCAGGTGCCGGTTGGTTTCTGCCAGCTGCCTGAACACCTGGGCGTTGCCGGATTCCAGCAGCTTGGAGAACTCGAGTCCGAGGGCCGCGAACGGGACGCTGGCGGGCACTTCGACCAGGGTGAGGCCATGCTCCCGGCACGCGGCCACAAGATCGCCGGGCACAGCATCGTAGTAGGGTTCCAGGCCGAACCCCAGTGCTGCAACCCCGGCAGCGACAAGCCGGCGGACGTAGGCGTCGGCCCCGCTGGCGCGGCTCCTGCCGTGCTCGCTGCCTGCGGTGCCGCCGCCGTCGTTCCTTCCATTGCTGCCGCCGCGGAAAGGCAGGCCGGCCGTCAGCACAAACTCCCCGTCCAGCAGGTACGGCGTGGGATCTTCCAGCTCGCTCGGCTCCACCCAGCGCAGCGGAGTGTGGCCGTTGCCGGCATCGTGCACAACGGCCACCGCCGGAGGCAGCGCGGCCAGGAACTGTCCCAGTGTCACTGCATCCAGCTGAGGGGCCGAATCATCGGCGGGGGCACTGATGGCTGGTGCATTGCGTCTCATGACCAATGACTATAGGTCACTTTGCACACCTCTGAGATACGGCTCACACCCCTACGCTGGGGGAGGGGAAACCAGTTCAACCACTCACCGACACGAACGGACGTCAACGATGACTGTGCCTACACTCTCCGGCCAGGCTCCGGCCCGCCCGGCCGGCCGTCCCACCCTCGGCGCTCAGTTGCTGCGCCGCAAACCGATCGCCCAAATGGTCAGCGAGGCTGAGTCCAGCCAGGGCGGGCCCCGCCTGGTCCGGAGCTTTGGCGTCCTGCAGCTGACCATGATCTCCGTGGGTGCGACGCTGGGCACCGGCATCCTGGTGATCCTGGGCGAATCCGTCCCGCTGGCGGGACCTGCCATCTGGATCTCCTTCGCCATCGCCGGCCTCGCTGCCCTGCTGTCAGCGGTCTCCTACGCCGAGATGGCGGGACTGGTTCCGGTGTCGGGCTCAAGCTACTCCTACACCTACGCCACCATGGGCGAGGGGATGGCATGGATCTGCGGCTGGTGCCTGGTGCTGGAATATGCAGTGTCCGTTGCGGCCGTTGCTGTCGGCGCCGGACAGTACGTGAACGAAGCCCTGTCCGTGTTCGGCTCGGTGCTGCCGGACGCCTTCTCCCAGCCGCCGGGCGACGGCGGAATGGTCAACATCCCCGCCATGGTGATCGTGGTGCTTGCCACCGTCCTCCTGGTCCGGGGCGCCAAGGAGAGCGCCTGGATCAACACCTCCATCGTGGTGGTCAAGGTAGGAATCCTGCTCTTCTTCTGTGCCGTCGCCTTCAGCGCCTTCAACGCCGGAAACTTCGAACCGCTGCTGCCCATGGGAGCCGCCGGCGTCTCGGCCGCAGCTTCACGCGTCTTCTTCTCCTACATCGGCTTCGACGCCGCCTCCACCGCGGGCGAAGAAGCACGCAACCCCAAGCGGGACCTGCCGCGCGCCATCATGCTCTCCATGCTGATCGTCACCACCATCTACGTCCTGGTGGCCGTGGCCGCGATCGGCGCCCGCCCCTGGGGCTGGTTCGACGGAACCGAAGCGGCCCTGGTGAAGATCCTGGAAGAGACAACCGGACAGCCCTGGATTGCCCTGGTCTTCGCGGTCGGCGCCGTCCTCGCCATCGCCAGCATCGTCCTGACGGTCCTCTACGGCCAGACCCGCATCCTGTTGTCCATGGCCCGCGACGGCCTCATCCCCGCGATCTTCGGCCGCGTCTCCCGCCGGACCGGCACCCCGGTGGCCGGTACGCTCCTGGTGGGAACCGCCGTCGCGCTCACCGCCGGACTGGTCCCGCTGGGCGCACTGGCGGATGCCACCAGCATCGGCACCCTGTTCGCGTTCGCCTTGGTGAATGTTGCGGTCATCTACCTCCGCCGGACGCGTCCGGAACTGGAGCGGACCTTCCGGGTGCCGTTCTTCCCGCTCACGCCGATTCTCGGCGCCCTGATGTGCGGCTACCTCATGGCAAACCTCGGAGCCGACACCTGGATGACCTTCGCTATCTGGATGCTGGTGGGCCTGGCCGCCTACTTCGGCTACGGACGCCGGAACTCCAGGGTGGCGGCGCTGGGCAACGAGGAATACCTTGAGTTGTCCGCCCGGTCCGCCACGACCCAACCCGCCACGCCCCAAGCCTCCAAGTCCTGACCCTCCACAGCAACCCATCGACGCCCCGAACCAACAAAGGCAGACACCTCCATGACCATCGCCACCGAACTTCCGGCCTCCGATCCGTCCAGTACCTCCACCCTGGCGCCGGGCGCGCCTGGCCGGCGTCCCGGAGAGCAGACGGCACCCATCACCATGCTCAACCCGGACTTTCCCTTCAGCTACGACCACTACCTGGCACACCCGGACGGGCTGGGCTCGCTGCCGGCCGAGCTGCTCGGAACCGAGGTTGCCGTTATTGGTGCGGGACTGTCCGGCCTGGTCACGGCGTATGAACTGATGAAGCTGGGACTGCGGCCGGTGGTGTACGAAGCCGACCGGATCGGCGGGCGCCTCCGCACGGCCGCGTTCCCCGCCGCGCCGGGTGTGGTGGCGGACCTGGGCGGCATGCGCTTCCCGGTCTCCGGCAGGGCCTTCTACCACTACGTGGACCTGCTGGGCCTGGACACCCAGGAATTCCCCAACCCGCTCGCCGACGCCACCTCCAGTACCGTGATCGAACTGGCCGGGCAGAAGCACTATGCGGAAAAGCCGAGCGATCTTCCGCCGTTCTTCCGGGAGGTTGCGGACGCCTGGAAGGCGGCCGTCAATGACGGTGCCAAGTTCGCGGAGATGCAGGATGCCATCCGTGCCCGGGACACGGCCCGGATCAAGGAACTCTGGAACGAACTGCTGCCGCTGATGGACGAGCAGACCTTCTACGGGTTCATCGCCGCCAGCGAGTCTTTTAAGAAGGCGGGGTTTGCGCACCGCGAAGCGTTCGGACAGGTTGGCTTCGGCACCGGCGGATGGGACACCGACTTCCCCAATTCCATCCTGGAGATCCTGCGCGTGGTCTATACGGACGCAGACGACCAGCACCGCCTCATCAGCGGGGGAGCGCAAAGGCTGCCCGAGGCACTCTGGCAGCATTCGCCGTCGGACATGCGCCACTGGCCGGAGGGAACGTCCCTGTCCTCACTGCACTCCGGGTCACCCCGTGGCGCCGTCGGGAAAATCAGCCGGGAGCCGGACGGGAACCTGCGGGTCCGTGAACGCTGGGGCCGCGAAGCCAGCTACCCCGCCGTGGTGACCACGTGCCAGTCCTGGCTGCTGTCCACCCGGATCCACACCGAGGAGGCCCTGTTCCCGGCCGAGCTGTGGACCGCCATCGAGCGCTCGCACTACATGCAGTCCTCCAAGACCTTCGTGATGGTGGACCGGCCGTTCTGGAAGGACATCGATCCGGAGACCGGCAACGAGGTCCTGTCCATGACCCTGACGGACCGCCTCAACCGGGCGACGTACCTGCTGGACAACGGGCCGGACCAGCCCGCCGTCATCCTGCTGTCCTACACATGGAACGACGACGCCCTGAAGTGGCTCGCGCTGGACGCCGATGAGCGCGTGGAACTGATGCTGCACTCGCTCGAGCAGATCTACCCCGGCGTGGACATCGCCAGCCACATCGTGGGCCAGCCCATCACCGTGTCCTGGGAAGCGGATCCCAACTTCATGGGCGCCTTCAAGGCCAACCTGCCGGGACACTACCGCTACCAGCAGCGGCTCTTCACGCACTTCAAGCAGGATGCCCTGCCCGAATCCCAGCGCGGCATCTTCCTGGCCGGCGACGACGTGTCCTTCACCGCCGGCTGGGCCGAAGGGGCAGTGACCACTGGCCTAAACGCAGTGTGGGGCGTCGTAAACCACCTGGGCGGCTCTTCCGCACCGGGCAACCCGGGACCGGGCGACCTGCTGGACGCGATCGGGCCCATCTCGTTGGACTAGGAGTGCAGCTCCCGGTGCGCTGCGGCCAGCTCAACGTACCGGGAAGCGTTGGCGCGTACGCCGTCGTACTCCTCGTCGGTCAGTTCGCGGCGCACCTTGCCGGGAACGCCGGCCACCAGTGAGCGGGGCGGCACAACCGTGCCCTCCAGGACGACGGCGCCGGCCGCCACGAGCGAGCCGGTGCCGATCACTGCGCCGTTGAGGACGGTTGCGCCCATGCCGATGAGGCAGTCGTCCTCCACCGTGCAGCCATGCACGACGGCGGCGTGCCCCACGCTGACCCGTTCGCCCACCGTGCAGGGGAAGCCGGGATCGGCGTGCAGCACCACGTTGTCCTGCAGGTTGCTGCCCGCACCCACGGTGATGGCCGCGGTGTCGGCCCGGACGGAGACGCCGTAAAAGGCGCTCGATTCGGGGCCCAAGGTGGCGTTGCCGATGATCGAGGCAGTGGGCGCGACGAAAGCTGAATCGTGGACGGCGGGCGAGTTGCCGGCGAAGGGGTACAGGGGAGCCATGGGCCCAGCCTAGGGCATCCCCTTCCGGTCCAACCAAGTAGCGCCATCTGTCGTTTTGAGGGTTCAAAACGACACTTCGCGCTACCTACTTGGGTTCAGGGGTTCGCAAGACCAGGAACTGGTAATGCTGCTTCCAGGCGCCCCGGCCCGGGCCTGACTCGTCACCGGTACCCTCCGGCCAGGTCTGGAAGTGCTCCACCTCGCCGTGTTCGCCGAAGATCCGCCGGACGGTCTCATCACTGCGCCGGCTGAAAAACCGGCGCGGCTCCTCGTCGTCCTCCGGGTTCAGGACTTCCTCATCGTTCCCGGACCACAGTCCGACGGCGATCGGCGCGCCCGGTGCGCTGACCCGCACCAACTCGCTGACGACGTCGTGGATCCGGCTGTTGGGAACGTGCAGGAGCGTGCTCATGGTCCACACCGCGGAAAACGAGTTGGCCGGGAAGGGCAGGCTCCGGCCGGTGGCCACGCTTACGTCGAGGCCCCTGCCGCGTGCCAGACGGACGCTCTCACTTGACAGGTCAACCCCGGTGTAATGCAGGCCGGCACGCACGAACTCCAGGCCTTCAACGCCGGTGCCGCACCCGAGCTCGAACAGCGAGTGCCGGTGTTCATCCTTCAGCAGTCGGATGAACCGGTCGCGGCACTGGACACGGTGCGGGGTCATGGCCCGGGTACTGCCAGCAGCTGCCGCCCGGTCATAGAACACGGCAAGGTCGGCCTCGTGGTCGGCGTGCTCCGGAATGCCCTGCATGATGTCCGCCCCCGGCCCCCGGTTGCTGGAGTGCTAGTTGAAGACCACTGTCCGGTTGCCGTCCAGCAGTACCCGGTGCTCTGCGTGCCACTGCACGGCCTGGACCAGCGTGCGGCCCTCCACATCGCGGCCCATCTGGACGAACTGCTCCGGAGTCCGGGCGTGGTCAACGCGGATGACTTCCTGCTCGATGATGGGGCCCTCGTCCAGCGCCGCCGTCACGTAGTGGGCCGTGGCGCCGATCAGCTTCACGCCGCGGGCGTGCGCCTGGTGGTACGGCTTGGCGCCCTTGAAGGACGGCAGGAATGAGTGGTGGATGTTGATGGCCTTGCCGGTCAGCTCGGTGCAGAGCTCGTCGGACAGGATCTGCATGTACCGGGCCAGGACCGTCAGCTCAATGTCGTGTTCGGCAATGATGGCGCGCAGCTTATCCTCAGCCTGGACCTTGGTGTCTTTGGTCACGGGGATGTAATGGAACGGGATGCCGTAGAACTCGGCCAGCCCGGCCAGGTCCTGGTGGTTGGACACGATGGCAGGAATCTCAACGGGCAAGGTGCCGGAGCGCTGCTGGAAGAGCAGGTCGTTCAGGCAGTGGGCGGAGGTGCTGGCCATCACCAGGGTCCGTACTTTCTGGCCTACGGCGTTGAGGCTCCACTGCATGCCGAAGGCCTCGGCCACGGGCTCCAGGGCCCCGCGAAGCCCGGAGGCGGAGGCAGGCGTGGTCACTTCCACCCGCATGAAGAAGTTGCCCGTGGCGGGGCTGCCGTACTGCTGCGAGTCCGTAATGTTGCAGCCTGCCACCAGCAGGGCACCGGCCACCGCGTGGACAATTCCGGGACGGTCCGGGCAGGACAGGGTTACTACGTACGCTTGGTTCAGCAGCTCTTCGTTCACGCGTACAAGCCTACCCGCGCACCGGGCGCCGGTTTTGATACGCTGGAAGCGTCGCAACTGGCGTTGGGTGGCTAACCACCAGGGAGCGGCAATCACGAAGACCACGGATCGTACGCCTGGGCCGAGGGTCATGTCTTGCCGGAAGTGGGGCTGCACTGCGTCAGTGCTGCAGCGCCATGCCCTGCGCTTTCACGCCCTGTCACCGACGCGGTACGAGAGTGCGCCAGCCGGTAGCCTGACCTAAGCAGTGCCCACATCCCTAGCCAGGAGTTTTCCGTGACTACTACAGCCACCTCAACCACAGCCGTCAGCAACCAGCCGCTGGCCGAGCTCGACCCCGAAATCGCCGCAGTCCTCAACCAGGAGCTCGGCCGCCAGCGCGGCACCCTGGAAATGATTGCCTCCGAAAACTTCGCGCCCCGCGCCGTGATGGAAGCCCAGGGCTCCGTCCTCACCAACAAGTACGCGGAGGGCTACCCGGGCCGCCGCTACTACGGCGGCTGCGAGTACGTCGACGTCGCAGAGCAGCTGGCCATCGACCGGGTCAAGGCACTCTTCGGCGCCGAGTACGCCAACGTCCAGCCGCACTCCGGCGCGCAGGCCAACGCCGCAGCCCTCTCCGCCATGATCACCCCCGGCGACAAGATCCTGGGCCTGTCCCTGGCCCACGGCGGCCACCTGACCCACGGCATGAAACTGAACTTCTCCGGCAAGCTCTACAACGTGGCTGCCTACCAGGTGGAAGAAGACACTTTCCGCGTGGACATGGACAAGCTTCGCGAGCAGGCCATCGCGGAGAAGCCCCAGGTCATCATCGCCGGCTGGTCCGCCTACCCGCGCCACCTTGACTTCGCAGCCTTCCGCGCCATCGCCGATGAAGTGGGCGCCCTCCTCTGGACCGACATGGCACACTTCGCCGGCCTGGTGGCCGCAGGCCTGCACCCCAGCCCGGTCCCGCACTCCGACGTTGTCACCTCCACCGTGCACAAGACCCTCGCCGGTCCCCGTTCCGGTGTGATCCTGGCCAAGCAGGAGTGGGCCAAGAAGCTGAACTCCAACGTGTTCCCGGGCCAGCAGGGCGGCCCGCTCATGCACGTCATCGCCGCCAAGGCCGTGGCCTTCAAGATCGCCGGCACCCAGGAATTCAAGGAGCGACAGGAGCGCGTCCTGGAAGGCGCAAAGATCATCGCCGACCGCCTGAACCAGGCAGACGTTGCCGAAGCCGGAGTGTCCGTTCTCACCGGCGGCACCGACGTGCACCTGGTCCTTGTTGACCTGCGCAACTCCCAGCTGGACGGCCAGCAGGCCGAGGACCTCCTGCACTCCGTGGGCATCACGGTCAACCGCAACGCCGTGCCTTTCGACCCCCGCCCGCCGATGGTCACCTCCGGCCTGCGCATCGGCACCCCGGCCCTGGCCACCCGCGGATTCGGCGCCGCCGAGTTCACCGAGGTCGCCGAGATCATTGCCACCGCCCTCAAGGCAGGCAGCAGCGCCGACGTCGAGTCCCTGCAGGCACGCGTGGACAAGCTGGCCGCCGACTTCCCGCTGTACCCGCAGCACGAGCAGTGGTAATAAGTGACTGAAACCACGCAGACCGCAAAGATCCTTGACGGCAGGGCAGCCGCTGCCGCCATCAAGTCCGAGCTGAAAGACCGTGTCGCAGCCCTGAAGGCCCGCGGCGTCACGCCCGGGATCGCCACCGTGCTCGTGGGGGCGGACCCCGCCTCCCAGCTGTATGTGTCCATGAAGCACAAGCAGTCCGTGGAGATCGGGATGAACTCGATCCAGCGCGAGCTGCCTGCAGATGCCACCCAAGCCCAGGTCGAGGACCTCATTGACGAACTCAATGCGGACCCCGCCTGCCACGGGTACATCGTGCAGCTGCCGCTGCCCAAGCACCTGGATACCGACGCCATCCTCGAGCGGATTGACCCCGCCAAGGATGCCGACGGCCTGCACCCGACCAACCTCGGCCGCCTGGTGCTCAACGTCAACGGGGAGATCACCTCGCCGCTGCCGTGCACGCCCCGCGGCGTCATCGAGCTCCTGGAGCGCAACGGCTACAGCCTTTCAGGCAAGCATGTTGTGGTGGTAGGCCGTGGGGTTACCATCGGCCGCTCCATCGGGCTGCTGCTCACGCGGCGGGCCGTGAACGCCACCGTGACCCTGACGCACACCGGCACGAAAAACCTCTCCGAGCTGCTCCGGCAGGCGGACGTTATTGTGGGCGCGGCCGGTGCCAAGCACATCGTGAAGGCTACGGACGTGAAGCCCGGCGCGGCCCTGCTGGACGTCGGAGTCACCCGGGAAACCGACCCGGAGACGGGCAAGAGCAGGGTCCATGGCGACATCGAACCGGCCGCTGCCGAGGTAGCCGGCTGGGTTTCGCCGAACCCCGGGGGCGTCGGCCCCATGACCGTGGCGCTGCTGATGACCAACGTGGTCGAAGCGGCCGAACGCCAGGCCGGCATCACCGGCTAGTCTCTCTCACGCCCGACGGCGGCACGCACCTTGCGCACGCAAGGGGCGGGCCGCCGTCGGACTTTAAGCGCGGAACGGAAGGAGCCCTTCCACAAGCCCGGCACCTCCATTAGTCTGCGGAGGGTGCACAACGAAGCCATCCTGCCCGCCGGCACCCGGCCAGGCAGCCCGCCGCCGTCCGGCACCGTCATTACGGCAGGGAACCTGACCAAGACGTATGGCGGGGTGGCAGCCGTGGACGGCATCTCTTTCACGGTTCCGGCGGGGGAGTCCTTCGGCCTGCTGGGGCCCAACGGCGCGGGGAAGTCCACCACGATGAAGATGATCGGCGGTGTCACCCGGCGCACGTCCGGCAGCCTGAGCATCATGGGGCTCGACCCGGACCAGCACGGTCCTGAGGTGCGTGCCCACCTGGGCGTGGTGCCGCAGCAGGACAACCTGGACGAGGAGCTGCGCGTCCGGGACAACCTCCTGGTGTACGGGCGCTACTTCGGCCTGCCGATGAGCTACCTGAAGCCCAAAGCCGATGAGCTGCTGGAATTCGCGCAGCTGACGGACAAGGCAAAGTCCAAGGTCGACGCCCTCTCCGGCGGCATGAAGCGGCGGCTGACCATCGCCAGGTCGCTGATCAACGAACCGCGCATCCTGCTGCTGGACGAGCCCACCACGGGACTTGACCCGCAGGCACGGCACATCCTGTGGGACCGGCTGTTCCGGCTCAAGGAACAGGGCGTCACGCTGATCCTTACTACGCACTACATGGACGAGGCCGAGCAGCTGTGCGACCGGCTGATCGTGGTGGACAAGGGCCGCATCATGGCTGAGGGTTCGCCGGCGCAGCTGATCCGCGAGCACTCCACCCGCGAGGTGGTGGAACTCCGGTTCGGTTCCGAACGGAACACCACCATCGCAACCGAACTGGGGGGCATAGGCGAGCGGCTGGAGGTCCTGCCGGACCGGGTGCTGATCTACGCGCACGACGGCGAGGGCGCACTTGAGCAGGTGGCGTCCCGCGGCCTGCGGCCACTGACATCGCTGGTCCGGAGGTCCTCGCTGGAGGACGTCTTCCTGCGGCTGACAGGCCGGAGCCTCGTTGACTGAGCAGCGGGCGCCGCGGCCGGCCGGCGCATTGCGGGCGCACAGCCCGCAGGTGGCAGCCGCAAAGGCCCGGCGCTGGGGAGCGTTCTACCACGCAGAGCAGGTGCTCCGGGTGATGAAGAACTACAGCTGGTCCATCCTGATGTACAGCGTGGGCCAGCCCGTGGCATACCTCTTCGCCATGGGGATCGGCCTGGCTTCGCTGGTGGACAGCCAGGGGGCAGCGGTTTTCGGCGGCGTCAGTTACCTGGCCTTCATTGCGCCGGCGCTGCTGGTGTCCGCCGCCGTGATGACCGCCGCCAACGAATTCACGTTTCCGGTGATGGCCGGCTTCAAATGGCGACGGACCTACTACGGTCCGCATGCCACGCCGCTGACACCGGAGCAGATCGCGGCCGGGCACATCATGGCCGTGACGCTGCGGCTGCTGGTGCAGTCAGCCATCTACTTCGTAGCTGTGGCCCTTTTTGGTGCGTCCTCAGGAAGCTGGGCGTGGGCCGGCATCCTGGTGGCCACTCTGGCGGGGCTGTCGTTTGGCCTGCCGCTCATGGCCTACTCCGCCTCAATCACCGAGGACAAGGGGCAGTTCGCCCTGGTAATGCGGCTCGTCGTCATGCCGCTGTTCCTGTTCTCCGGGACCTTCTTCCCGCTGGACACGCTTCCGCCGGGCGTCCGGTGGATCGGCTGGATCTCGCCCATCTGGCACGGCACCGAACTGGGCAGGGTGGTCAGCTACGGATACCAGGAGCCGCTGCTCCTCACCCTCGTCCACGTCGCCGTCCTGGCCGGGCTCGCCGTCCTGGGCTGGAACCTGACCCGGCGCCGCTTCACCAAAAGGATGGGGCAATGAGCTGGACCACCCGGCAGGGCGCCACCGAGGATGCACGGAACAGGACCTTCGGACCGCTGTACTCGCGCAACGCGAGGGCAGTGATCTCACGCGGCCTGAAGGCTACGTTGGGCGGCCACTGGCTGGTGATGCTGTCCGGCTTCTTCGAGCCTGTCCTGTTCCTGGTGTCCATGGGTGTGGGCATGGGGGCCATTGTGGGTGCCGTGGAAGGGCCCGGCGGCACGCCCATCAGCTACGCCGCCTACATCGCGCCTGCCCTCCTGGCCGTCTCGGCGATGAACGGGGCGGTGTACGACTCAACCTGGAACGTCTTTTTCAAGATGCATTTCGGCAAGCTGTACCAGGGCATGCTGTACACGTCCCTGGGACCGCTGGACATCGCGCTGGGCGAGATTTTCCTGGCACTCCTGCGCGGGATGCTTTACGCCGCGGGCTTTACGGCCGTCATGGGGATGATGGGACTCATCACCACGCCCTGGGCGCTGTTGATGATCCCCGGCTCGGTGCTGATCGCCTTCGGCTTCGCGAGTATTGGAATGGCGATCACCAGCTTCATGAAGACGTTCCAGCAGATGGACTGGATCACCTTCATGATGCTTCCGATGTTCCTGTTCAGTGCCACGTTCTACCCGCTGAGTGTCTATCCGCAGTACATCCAGTGGCTCATCCAGGCCCTGCCGCTGTGGCACGGGGTGGAACTGCTGCGCCAGATCAGCGTGGGAACCTTCACTGCGGCAACGCCCCTGCACATCGGCTACTACCTGGTGATGACCGCCGCAGGCATGCTGCTGACCACCATGCGGCTGCGGCAGCTGTTCCTGAAATAGCGCCGACCCAACCAGGTAGCAGTAACTGCCGTTTTGAGGCCCCAGAGTGACACTTGGCGCTACCTGGTTGGGTGTTCGCCGCCGGTGGAAGCGGCGGGAGCATACACCGGGGTTTGAGACAATGGCTTCATGCAATCTCTGGGCAGCTCCAAGTCATCCTCCAAACCCGCCAGGGGCGGTTTCTCCATGTTCCGCATCAGCGGTCCGGGACTGATGGTCCTCGTGACGGCGTTTGTTGTCGCCGTCATCTTCGCCGCCAACCAGAATGACGTGGTGGGTTGGGTTGTGGCCGTCATCGCCCTCTTCTGGCTGCTGCTTGCCTGCTTTGTGGTCTTCAGCATCCAGAAGGCGGCCAAGAAAGCCGGCGCCAAGCTGAGCGAAGCCCAGAACGCCTTCACCACGGCTGCCGGCCGCGGACCGTCGTCCTCCGCTGACCACGGCGGCACGCGGGTGGTTTCCGAGCGGAGCCAGGCGGACGAAGTCCGCGACCTCAAGCTGGACCACTCCTTCAAGATTGTCCAGGTGCAGATCCGCGTGGTGGAGGAGGAGCGCGCCAAGGGAGCTGCCGCGAACCAGGACACCATCAACCGTGCCCTTGAAACCATCGAGATTACCGCCACCAATGCGAGGGACATGATCAAGTCCTCAGGCGGCAGCGGGGAGCCGGTCACCGGAACCATCATCGACTAGAGTGGAGCGGGTGAGCTCGGCATTGAAGAAGGACCACCTTCGCATCGCAACCGTCAACGTTAATGGCCTTCGGGCTGCCTACAAGAACGGTATGGCGGCATGGCTGGATCCGCGCGAGGTGGATATCCTCTGCCTCCAGGAAGTCCGCGCCCCTGATGCCATTGTCCGGCAGCTGCTGGGCGACGGCTGGCACATCCTGCATGCGGAGGCCGAAGCCAAAGGCCGCGCCGGTGTGGCCATCGCATCGCGGGAAGAGCCACTGGCCACCCGCAACGGCATCGGTGATGACTACTTCGCCACGGCAGGCCGCTGGGTGGAAGCGGATTTCCGGTTCGCTGACGCTGCCGGGCATCCTGTCCAGCTGACCGTCGCAAGCGCCTACGTCCACTCCGGTGAGGTGGGCACGCCAAAGCAGGACGATAAATTCCGTTTCCTGGACGTCATGAGCACCCGGCTGCCTGAACTGACCAAACACAGCGACCACGCACTGGTGGTGGGTGACCTTAATGTCGCCCACACTCCACTGGACATCCGGAACTGGAAGGGCAACGTCAAAAAGGCAGGGTTCCTGCCCGAAGAGCGCGCCTACTTTGACCGGTTCTTCGGCGAGGAGATCGGCTGGCAGGACGTCCATCGCAGCCTGGCGGGCGAGATGGACGGGCCCTACACGTGGTGGTCCCAGCGCGGCAAGGCCTTCGACAATGACACCGGCTGGCGCATTGACTACCAGCTGGCCACCCCGGCTTTGGCAGCTTCCGCTATCTCCGCCGTTGTTGACCGCGCAGCCTCGTGGGATACCCGCTTCTCCGACCATGCCCCGCTGGTAGTGGACTACCAGCTCTAAGCCCCCCGAAAGTTTCCTCCCCATGACTAGCCAGACATCCCCGGCCGCAAAGAAGCGCATCCTTTCCGGAGCCAAGCCCACCGCCGATTCGCTGCACCTGGGCAACTACATCGGTGCCGTTCGCAACTGGGTGGACATGCAGGCTGAGTACGACGCCGTGTTCTTCATCCCGGACCTGCACGCGATCACCGTGGACTTCGACCCCGCGGAACTGGCCAAGCGCACCCGCATCGTCGCGGCCCAGTACATCGCCGCCGGCATCGACCCGGACAAAAGCATCTTCTTTGTCCAGTCCCATGTACCCGAGCACGCGCAGCTTGCCTGGGCCCTGAACTGCATCACCGGCTTCGGCGAGGCTTCGCGGATGACCCAGTTCAAGGACAAAACCCAGAAGTCCGGCGCGGACGCCGCCACGCTGGGACTGTTCGCCTACCCAACGCTCATGGCCGCCGACATCCTGCTGTACCAGACAGACCTGGTGCCTGTGGGGGAGGACCAGCGCCAGCACCTGGAGCTCACCCGCAACCTGGCCCAGCGCTTCAACACCAGGTTCGGTGCCACGTTCACCGTTCCGGAGGCGACCATCGTCAAGGAACGCGCCAAGATCTACGATCTCCAGAACCCGAGCGCCAAGATGTCCAAGACCGGCGAATCGCCCAACGGCGCCATCCAGCTGCTGGAGGATCCCAAGATCGCCGCCAAGCGCATCAAGTCCGCAGTCACTGACGCCGGCACGGAGATCAGGTTCCACCCCGAAGAAAAACCGGGCGTCTCAAACCTGCTCACTATTTACTCATCCCTGACCGGAAAGTCAGTCGCTGACCTCGAGGCCGAGTACCAGGGCAAGATGTACGGCCACCTTAAGGTGGACCTCGCCGAGGTGGTGGTGGACTTCGTCACCCCGCTTCGGAACCGGACCAACGAGCTGATGGAGGACCCCGCGGAGCTGGACCGGCTGCTGGCCCACGGCGCCGAGCGCGCCCGTGAGATTGCGGCGGTTACCCTTGGCCAGGTGTATGAGCGCATGGGCTTCCTCCCGTCACTCAGCCTCGCAGGAGTCCGCTAGCGCCATGTCATCCAGCGTAGGCGTCATCCTGGGGTTCCCCCCTGACATAGCGGAGGAGCTCCAGCGCTGGCGGGCGTCCTTCGGCGACCCGCTGGCGGACGTGGTGCCGGCACACATCACGCTGGTGACCACCACCCCCACGCATGACTGGGAAGCCACCTGCGAGCACGTCCGCGAGGTGGCCCGCCGGCAGAGCCCGTTCATGGTCACCATTGCCGGCACCGGTACCTTCCGCCCCGTTTCCCCGGTGGTTTTCATCAACGTGGAGGACGGCTTTGAGCAGTGCGTCGACCTGCACGAAAAGCTCCAGCAGGGCCCGCTGGAGCGGGAATTGCCTTTTGCCTACCATCCCCACGTCACCATTGCCCACGACGTTGCCCCCGAAAGCCTTGATGAGGCCGAAACGGTCCTGAAGAACTACAAGGCCACCTTCCCCGTGGTTAGCATGGGACTTTACGAGCACGATGCCGACGGCATCTGGCAGCTACGGGAAGAGCTGGACTTTGGGACCGAAACTGACAACGCCGCCGGCACCCGATTCGCGGACGCCGCCGCGGACACAGCAGCCGAAGCAGGCTGAGCAGCAGCCACTTCCCACTGAACGCGCCCAGCTGCAGCTCGCCGTCATCCGGAAGCGGATGGAGTGGGGCAAGGCACGCAGGGCAGGCGGGGGGCCGTTTCCGGCGCTGATGGCGATGGTCCAATGGATACTTGCCCGGCTCAACGCTCTCCGGCCGATGCGCGCCTTCCGGCACTACAGCCTTCAGCGCGGCCCGCTGATGAGCGCAGGCATTGGCTTCAACATGTTTTTCTCCATCACAGGCCTCCTCACCACGGGCTTTTCCATCGCAGGCCTTGTGCTGCGGGGGCAGCCGGCCCTCCTGGACACCATCATCAGCAGTGTGGCGTCGAGTGCGCCCGGGCTCCTGAAACTGAACGGAGGGGCCGGGCTCGTGGATCCGCAGGACCTGCTGAATCCTGACGGACTGGGCTGGACAGCGGTGATCGGCTCCCTGGTCACTGTGGTCACCTCGCTGCGATGGATTTCCGGAATCAGGGAAGGGCTTCGCGGCGTCCTGGGGCTGCCGCCACTGCTGGTCAATCCCATCCTCCTGAAACTGCGGGATGCCGGAACCCTGCTGCTCCTGGGCGTGGCGCTGGTCATCAGCGCCGGCGCTTCCCTGGTGTTCGGAACCGCCGCAGGGTGGGTTTCGGATTTCCTCCGACTCGACGACGCGCTGGCGGGTCCCCTGGCCACGTCCGTCAAAATCACTGTTCCCCTGGTGCTGGGCTGGGCGACCGCCTTCATCATGTACAGGTTCGCCGCGAGCCTGAAGCTGTCACGCCGCGCGCTGCTGGAAGGCACCATCCTGGCGGCCCTTGGCACGGGCGTGCTCCAGATCTTCAGCACGGAACTGCTGGCCGGAGCCGGCAGGAATCCCATCCTGGCGCCGTTCGCCATCATCATCGGCCTGCTGATCTGGTTCAACCTGGTCAGCCAGGTCTACCTGGTGTCGGCCGGCTGGGCGGCAGTGCGGGAGGCCGACCTGCGCAGCGCCCCCACGGGCCATGAGAAGGGCACGTGGGGTGCGCGCCAGGTCCAGCCGGGAAAGGTACCAGTCCAGCCGGGAAAGGTGCCGGTCCAGCCGGGAAAGGTGCCGGTCCAGCCCGGAAAGGTGCCGGTCCAGCAGGACGGGGGCGCTACTGCCCGGCGTCGAGGTATTGGTCGGCCCAGGCAGCGATAATCCGGGCGGCCCGGGCCGCCTGGCCCTTGCCTGTCAGCAGGTGGTCGCTCCCTTCGAGGGACACAAAGTTCCGCGGGTGCCGTGCCGTCTGGAAGATGGTGCTGGCGTTCTCGATGCCCACAGTGTTGTCCGTGGGGGAGTGGAGCACCATCAGCGGCTTGTGCAGCTGCTTGATGCAGTCCGTGAGGTCGGCGTTTTCGAGGTCCTCCACGAAATGCCGCCGGATCTCCACGCGCTTCCCGCCAAGATCCACCTCGGCGCTGCCTTCGCTGAGGATCTTGTCCAGCGCAGCGTCAAAAACGTGCGCCACGTGCTTGGGCGAGAAAGGGGCGCCAACGGTGGCGACGGCGTCGAGCTCCGGGATCTCCCGCGCCGCCGCCAGGACGGCCGCACCGCCGAAGGAGTGCCCCACCAGAAGGGAAATCTGCTTTCCCTCGCTGCGCATGAACTCTGCCGCCTTCACCGTGTCCGCAACCTTGTGGCTGAAGGAGCCCGCGGACCATTCGCCGGCGGATCCGCCCAGCCCCAGGTTGTCGAAGCGCAGCATTCCCACGCCGCTGTCCGCCAGCGCCTTGCACATCCGGGATGCGGAAGGGGCGTCCTTCCCCAAGGTGAAGCCGTGCGAAAAGACGCCCCAACCCTTCACCGGTCCATCCGGCACATCGATGATGCCGGAGAGCATTTCGCCGGTGGACCCGGCAAAGGAGACTTTTTCGGAGCGGGACACGGCGTCCCCTTTCGTTTGGTACGAATGGCTGTGGGCCCACGCCCGCCGGGTTCCCTGGCCGAGCTTGCGAGGTCAGGGGCGGGTGGGGAGAAACAACGACGGCGCCGTACCCCCTGAAGTGGGGGACGGCGCCGTCGTCTGTTTGATCCTTGGTCAGATCTTGCGGGACAGGATGGCCTGCTTGACCTCGGCAATGGCCTGGGTCACCTGGATGCCGCGGGGGCACGCCTCGGAGCAGTTGAAGGTGGTGCGGCAGCGCCACACGCCTTCCTTGTCGTTGAGGATCTCCAGGCGCATGTCTCCGGCATCATCACGGGAATCGAAGATGAAGCGGTGCGCGTTCACGATGGCTGCCGGGCCGAAGTACTGGCCGTCAGTCCAGAAGACGGGGCAGGACGACGTGCACGCGGCGCACAGGATGCACTTGGTGGTGTCGTCGAAACGCTCGCGGTCCTCGGCGGACTGCAGGCGTTCCCGGGTGGGCTCGTGGCCCTTGTTGATCAGGAACGGCATGACCTCGCGGTAGGACTGGAAGAACGGTTCCATGTCCACGATGAGGTCCTTCTCCACCGGCAGGCCCTTGATGGGTTCAACCAGGATGGGCTTGGACGTGTCCAGGTCCTTCAGCAGGGTCTTGCAGGCGAGGCGGTTGCGGCCGTTGATGCGCATGGCGTCGGAGCCGCACACACCGTGGGCGCAGGAGCGGCGGAAGGACAGGCTGCCGTCCATCTCCCACTTGACCTTGTGCAGGGCATCCAGGACGCGGTCCGTGCCGTACATGGTGAGGTGGAAGTCATCCCACGTGGCCTCCTCGGAGACCTCCGGGTTGTACCGGCGGACGCGCATGTGCACATCGAACGTGGGGATTTCGCCGCCACCGCCGACGCCGGCAGGCAGTTCAATCTTTGAGGCTGGCTCAGCGATTTCAGCGGTCATCTTAGTACTTCCTCACCATCGGCTCGTAGCGGGTAAAGACGACCGGCTTGGTGGCCAGGCGGATGCCGGCAATTGCTTCTGCCGATCCGTCAGCCGGGGCGTGGTCGTCCTTGTACGCCATGGAGTGCTTCATAAATTTCTCGTCGTCACGCTCCGGGAAGTCCTCGCGGAAGTGTCCGCCGCGGGATTCCTCACGGTGCAGTGCGGCCACGGTCATCACCTTGGCCAGTTCCAGCAGGAAGCCAAGCTCAACGGCCTCGAGCAGGTCCAGGTTGAAGCGCTTGCCCTTGTCCTGGACGTTGATGCGCTTGTAGCGCTCCTCGAAGGAGGCGATATCGCGCAGCACCTGGTTCAGCGTTTCCGCTGTGCGGAACACCTGCATGTTGGCATCCATGGTGTCCTGCAGTTCCTTGCGGATCTGGGCCACCTTTTCGTCGCCGGTGCCGTTGCGGGCAATGTCCAGCAGTTCTGTGGTGTAGGCCAGCGGGTTCTCCGGCAGTTCCACGAAGTCGGCCGTCTTGGCGTACTCGGCCGCGGCGATGCCGGCGCGCTTACCGAAGACGTTGATATCCAGCAGGGAGTTGGTGCCCAGCCGGTTGGAACCGTGCACGGAAACACAGGCCACTTCACCGGCAGCGTAAAGGCCCGGGACCACTGTGTCGTTGTCCTGCAGGACCTCGGTGGTGATGTTCGTGGGGATGCCGCCCATGGCGTAGTGGGCGGTGGGGAACACGGGAACCGGCTCGGTGTACGGTTCCACGCCCAGGTAGGTACGGGCGAACTCGGTGATGTCCGGCAGCTTGGCATCGATGTGGGCCGGCTCCAGGTGGGTGAGGTCCAGGAGCACGTAGTCCTTGTTCGGGCCGCAGCCGCGGCCTTCACGTACCTCGTTGGCCATGGAGCGGGCCACGATGTCACGCGGCGCCAGGTCCTTGATGGTGGGGGCGTAACGCTCCATGAAGCGTTCACCCTCCGAGTTACGGAGGATGGCGCCTTCACCGCGGGCGGCCTCGGACAGGAGGATGCCCAGGCCGGCGAGGCCGGTCGGGTGGAACTGGAAGAACTCCATGTCTTCCAGCGGGATGCCACGGCGGAAGGCGATGCCCATGCCGTCGCCCGTGAGGGTGTGGGCGTTGGAGGTGGTCTTGAAGACCTTACCGGCGCCGCCGGAAGCGAAGACCACGGACTTGGCCTGGAAGACGTGCAGTTCACCGGAGGCGAGGTCGTAGGATACGACGCCGGCAACGCGCTTCTGCTTGTACGGCGTGCCGTCCGCGCGGACTGCGTCCTCTTCGACCGTCAGTAGGTCCAGGACGTAGTACTCGTTGTAGAACTCGACGTTGTGCTTGACGCAGTTCTGGTACAGGGTCTGGAGGATCATGTGGCCGGTGCGGTCGGCGGCGTAGCATGCGCGGCGGACCGGTGCCTTGCCGTGGTCGCGGGTGTGGCCACCGAAGCGGCGCTGGTCAATCCGGCCCTCGGGCGTGCGGTTGAACGGCAGGCCCATCTTTTCCAGGTCAAGCACAGCGTCGATGGCTTCCTTGGCCATGACCTCCGCGGCGTCCTGGTCAACCAGGTAGTCGCCGCCCTTGACGGTGTCGAACGTGTGCCACTCCCAGTTGTCTTCCTCGACGTTGGCAAGGGCCGCACACATGCCACCCTGCGCCGCACCGGTGTGCGAGCGGGTGGGGTAGAGCTTGGTCAGTACTGCTGTGCGCGCGCGCTGACCGGATTCGATCGCGGCGCGCATGCCAGCGCCACCGGCACCGACGATGACGACGTCGTACTTATGGACCTGCATACCAGATGCTCTTTCTCTCAAAATTCGCTATAAAACAACGGGGTGGCTTCGCCTTCCCCGCAAAACAGGGCCCGCGGTAATGCCCGCGGGCCCGGGGTGGTGCTGGTGCTAGGCAGGGCAGAAGCCGCCAGGCAGGGGAACGCCGTCGACGACGGGGCACGGGTTGAAGGTGAAGATCACCAGGGTGCCCAGGACGATGATGACGACGGTAGCCGAGTAGAGGACCGTCTTCAGCCAGCGGCGGGTGGAGGTCTTTTCGGCGTAGTCATTGATGATGGTGCGGACGCCGTTGGTGCCGTGCAGCATGGCAAGCCACAGCATGGTCAGGTCCCAGAACTGCCAGAACGGATCCGCCCACTTGCCGGCAACGAAGCCGAAGTCGATGGCGTGGATGCCTTCGCCTACCAGGAGGTTCACGAAAAGGTGCCCGAAGATGAGGACCACCAGCACCACGCCGGAGAGGCGCATGAACAGCCAGGCGATCATCTCGAAGTTGCCCCGGGTGCCGCCGTTGCGGCGGTACTGGGGGGCGATCCGCCCGCTGCGGGGGCTCTCGATTGTTGCACTCATTGCTTAGTGACCTCCGAGGGCGAGGGACAGGTGGCGGATGGAGAATGCGACCATGGTGACGACCCAGAGACCCAGGACTGCCCACAGCATCTGACGCTGGTACTTGGCGCCGTTCTTCCAGAAGTCGACCGCGATGATCCGCAGGCCGTTGAAGGCGTGGAAGACGATGGCGGCAACGAGGCCCGTCTCACCCAGTGCCATCAGGGGATTCTTGTACGCGCCGATAACGGCGGTGTAGGCCTCGGGTGACACACGCACCAAGGAGGTGTCCAAGACATGGACCAACAAGAAGAAAAAGATCACTACACCGGTAATACGGTGTCCTACCCAAGACCACATGCCTTCACGGCCGCGGTACAAGGTGCCAGCTGGTTTTGTCGGCACTGATAAACCTCCCTGCAACACAGCGGCGCTGGCATGAGATCCACGCGGGGGGAACGCCTGCTGCGAGAGCACTCGTAGCTCAGGCCTAAATCTAGGCTCCGCTCACAGCTTATTCAATTTAGGAGCTCCTTGGTGCCCAGCAGTGGCGCGGTTTTTCGAATTTTTTGAGACGAACGCCACACGGGCTTGCCGCACTTGGACTGAACTGTGTCGTGGCGGCGGAGTCCGGAGGGGTCCGTTGCGGCCGGTCGGCTAAAGTAGGCGGTGATGAGTACAGACAAAGTGACAAGCCCGGCATCACCCCTTGACCGCTTCATCGCGGTGATCCCGGCCGGCGGAGTGGGGACCCGCCTCTGGCCCCTGTCGCGAGCCGCAGCTCCCAAGTTCCTTCACGACCTCACGGGTTCGGGCAGCACATTGCTGCGCGCCACCTACGACCGGCTGCACCCGCTTGCGGGAAGCCGGATGCTGGTGGTGACCGGCAAGGCCCACCGTGATGCCGTTTGCCGCCAGCTTCCCGAGGTTAAGGATTCGGACCTCGTCCTCGAGTCCGAACCCAAGGACTCAGCGGCAGCCATCGGGCTCGCCGCCGCCATCCTGCACGAGCGTGATCCGGACACCATCATGGGTTCCTTCGCCGCGGACCAGGTCATCAGCCCGGACCACCTCTTCCAGGAGGCCGTCCGCGAAGCGATCCACACCGCAGCCGCTGGCAAGATCGTGACCATCGGCATCAAGCCCACGCACCCGTCCACGGGTTTCGGCTACATCCGTTCAGGCCAGGGGCTGCACATCGAGGGCGCGCCCAGCGCGCAGGACGTGGTGGAGTTTGTTGAAAAGCCGGATGAAGTAGTGGCCCAGCAGTATGTGGACAGCGGCAACTACGTCTGGAACGCCGGCATGTTCGTGGCGCCCGTGGCGTTGCTGCTTAAGCACCTGGAAGCCAACCAGCCCGAGCTGTTCCAGGGCCTGCAGGAAATCGCCCGCGCCTGGGACACCCCGGCCCGTGACGAAGTGACAAGCCGCGTGTGGCCCACGCTGCCCAAGATCGCCATCGACTACGCCGTGGCCGAACCCGCCGCCGAAGCCGGGGACGTCGCCGTCGTGCCCGGCTCCTTCCGGTGGGATGACGTTGGCGACTTCGCCTCCGTGGGCCGGCTCAACTCAGCCAAGGAAGTGGATGACGTCACGGTCCTGGGTGAAGGCGCCCGCGTCTTCACCGAGAACTCCAGCGGCGTGGTAGTCACTGACACCAAGCGCGTCATCGCCCTGATCGGGATCCAGGACGTTGTTATCGTGGACACCCCGGACGCCCTGCTGGTCACCACCATGGCCAACTCGCAGCGGGTCAAAGCAGCCGTTGATGCCCTCAAGGCCAGCGGCGACACGGACGTCCTTTAACCTGACGCCACGCCGTCGGCATCCCGGGGCCCGTCCGGGCACCCGGGATGTAACGCGGCGACCGTGATGGCTGGTATTCCTGCCACCCTCGCTAGAGTGAAACAGTGCGCAATTACACTACTGAAGCCGAGCCCACCGCCCTGGTGGCTCCGTGGCTCGAGCCGCTCCTGCCGGAACTGATCGAATTCCGCCGGGACCTGCATGCGCATCCGGAGCTGTCCTTCAAGGAATTCCGCACCACTGACAAGCTGGCCGAGCGGCTCGAGGAAGCCGGGCTGAGCCCGCGCCGCCTGGAGGGAACCGGACTCACGGTGGATGTCGGGGAAGGCCCCATCGCCACTGCCTTGCGCGGGGACATCGACGCCCTGCCCATCATCGAGGAAACCGGCCTGCCGTTCGCCTCGAAGAACCACGGCGTAACCCACGCCTGCGGCCACGATGTGCACACCACCACCATGCTCGGCATCGCCCTGGTGCTGCACAGGATGCACCAGGAGACGCCCCTGGGCGCCACCGTCCGCCTGATCTTCCAGCCGGCCGAAGAAACCATGCCCGGCGGCGCCCACTCCTGCATCGAGCAGGGCGTCCTGGAAGGCGTGCCCCGGATCCTGGCGCTGCACTGCGATCCCCGCATCGAGGTGGGCAAGATCGGCACGCGCATTGGAGCCATCACCTCGGCCTCGGACACCATCCGTATCGAGCTTTCCGGCCGGGGCGGCCACACCTCGCGGCCACACCTGACCGAGGATCTGGTGTTTGCCCTGGCGCAGATCGCGGTGAACGTGCCCGCGGTCCTGTCCCGCCGGGTGGATGTCCGCAGCGGCGTGTCCGTGGTGTGGGGCCAGATTTCCGCCGGGTCGGCGCCCAACGCCATCCCGGGCACCGGCTACATGGCCGGGACCATGCGCTGCCTGGACCGCGAGGCCTGGCACGCCGCCGGTGAACTCCTTGATGAAGTGGTCCACCAGGTGGCGGCACCGTACGGCGTGGACGTCAAGCTTGAGCACACCAGGGGAGTGCCTCCGGTGGTCAACTCTGAACATGAAACGGCCATTATTGAGGCGTCCGCACGTGCCGAGATCGGCGAAAGTGCCGTGGTGCTCACGCCGCAGTCCATGGGCGGTGAAGACTTCGCGTGGTTCCTGGCAGAGCTTCCCGGTGCCATGATGCGCCTGGGCACCAAAACTCCGGGTGGCGAGGAATATGACCTCCACCGCGGCGACTACATCCTGGACGAGCGTGCCCTTGGCCTCGGCATCCGGGTGCTGACCGCGGCGGCCCTGCGCACCATCCGCGACCTCTAAGCAGCGTTCTGCACCGGTTCTCCGCCGCAGGACGAGTAAGTTGTGCACAACTGAGTTGTCCGTTACTGTTTGTGCTGTGACCGAAATTCCCCGTCTGGACCGGCAAGTATGCTTCGCGTTGTATTCGGCCTCCCGCGCCGCCACCGCCGTCTACCGTCCTGTCCTGGACGACATGGGCCTGACGTACCCGCAGTACCTTGTGATGCTGGTGCTGTGGGAGAGCGAGCCGCGCGGTGTGAAGGAACTGGGCGAGGAATTGGGCCTGGACTCCGGCACCCTGTCGCCCTTGCTGAAGCGGCTTGAAGCCCTGGGCCTGGTGGAACGGCGCCGGTCAGGCGAGGATGAGCGCCGCGTGGCCGTCCACCTGACATCGGCGGGAAGAAGCCTCAGCGCGAAGGCTGCCGCCATTCCCCAGCGTCTCGCGAAGTCCGCGGGACTCTCTCCCCGGGAACTCGAGCAGCTCCGCGAAACCCTTGGCAAATTGACGGCCGCCCTGCACAACGCGGTGTGACGCCACCAACGTCTTACTGATCCCCAACAGAACGGATACCACTGTGAAGCCTCTTTACACTGCCGAAGCCCTTGCCTCCGGCGAAGGTCGCGACGGAAACGCCCGCTCCAGCGACGGCAAGCTGGAAGTCAACCTTGCCAGCCCTGTTGAACTCGGCGGCAGCGGCCAGGGCACCAACCCGGAGCAGCTCTTTGCTGCAGGATATGCTGCCTGCTTCCACTCGGCACTGCGCCTGGTGGCCGGCAGGGAACAGGCCGACCTCACCGATTCGGCCGTAGCTGCCAAGGTCCACCTCGGCAAGCTGGACGGCGGGACAGGCTTCGGCCTTGCCGCTGAACTGGAGATCGCGCTGCCGGCCCTTGACCTGGCCACCGCCGAGGCTCTCGTGGCCAAAGCGCACCAGATCTGCCCCTATTCGAACGCCACACGTGGAAACATCAGCGTGGACATCAAGGTCCTGGAGTATGCAGCATGAGCGTTGCCACGCTTCCTGCCACCACCCGTGAAATCCAGCTGGCGTCCCGTCCAGTAGGCCGCCCGGGGCCGGAGAATTTCCGGCTCGCCGAGTCGCCGCTGCCTGAACTCACAGATGGCCAGATCATGGTGAAGAACCTTTTTATCTCGGTTGACCCCTATATGCGCGGACGCATGAACGACGTCAAGTCCTACTCTGCGCCCTTTGCCTTGGGCGAAGCGCTCGACGGCGGCGCGGTGGGTGAGGTGATCGCGTCCCGTTCCGACGCACATCAGGAGGGGGACGTCGTCGTGCATTCGCTCGGCTGGCGCGAATACGCGGTGCTGGACGCTGCCGCCGCCACCCCGGCCCGCACCGACCTGGCACCGGCCTCGGCATTCCTTGGCGCCCTGGGCATGACAGGCCTGACAGCCTATGCCGGGCTGCTCAAGGTGGCCAGTTTTGCCCCTGGCGACGCCGTCTTCGTTTCCGGCGCGGCAGGTGCGGTTGGCTCGCTGGTGGGCCAGATCGCGAAAGCGATGGGCGCCTCGCGGGTGATCGGCTCGGCAGGCTCACCCGCCAAGGTGGCCCGCCTGCTGGAACTCGGCTTCGACGCGGCCTTCGATTACCACGACGGTCCGGTCCGTGAGCAGCTGGAAAAAGCCGCCGGCAGTGCCGGCATCGACGTCTACTTCGACAATGTAGGCGGCGAGCACCTGGAGGCTGCACTGGCCGTGCTCAATGTTGGCGGGCGGGTGGCGATGTGCGGTGCCATCGCGCAGTACAACTCCACGGAACCAACCCCCGCGCCGCGCAACCTCATGCAGGCCATCGGCAAGCAGCTCACGCTGCAGGGTTTCCTGGTGGGTGGCCAGCGGCAGCATGCCCGCGAGTTCGCCGAAAAGATGGCGGGCTGGCTGGCCGACGGCACTGTGCGCTACGACGAAACCATCGTCGACGGGCTCGAGAACGCCCCGCAGGCCTTCATGGACCTGCTCGATGGCGCGAACACGGGCAAAATGCTGGTCCGGCTCTAGCTCCCGCCCGCCGCGCAACCAGGAGGGGTGCTGCAGCAGAGCGGCACCCCTACTGGTTGGTAACAACTTGTAAACAATCTCCGGGAACCGGTTCTGCCGTGCTATTGGGACGTGGCGCAGGCCACTAAAGTAGGAGCCATCAGTGCGCTCCGGCGCAGTGCTGCGAGCCCTCAGTGAAAACAGAATTTCAGTGCAGAAACGGACACTCATTGAATTCGAGCCGTAGCGCCACTCTCTTCACCCTGGAGGAATCTTGATGACATCACTGCGTTCACACCTCAAGCGCGGTTCAGTTGCAGGCCTGGCTACCGTGGGTGCCACAGCACTCGTGCTGGCCGGTTGCGGCGCCCCGCCTGAAGCGGGAACCAACTCCACGGCCGGCGCCACCGATTACACCGGCTGCATCGTCTCCGACTCCGGCGGCTTCGATGACCAGTCCTTCAACCAGTCCTCCTACGAGGGGCTGAAGAAGGCTGAGGCTGACCTGGGCATCAAGGTCAACCAGGTGGAGTCCAAGACCAACAACGACTTTGAACCGAACCTGCGGGCCATGGTCACCGCCGGCTGCGACCTCACGCTGACCATCGGCTTCCTGCTGGGAGACTCCACCAAGGAGCAGGCCGCAGCCAACCCGGACAGCCACTTCGCCATTGTCGACTACCAGTACGATCCGGCCATCGCCAACGTCAAGCCGATCATCTACGACACCGCGCAGGCAGCGTTCCTCGCCGGCTACCTTGCCGCTGGAACCACCAAGACCGGCACGGTGGCCACCTTCGGCGGCGTCAAGATCCCCACAGTGACCATCTTCATGGACGGCTACGCCGACGGCGTGAAGTACTACAACGAGCAGAAGGGCAAGGACGTCAAGCTCCTTGGCTGGAACAAGGACGCCCAGGACGGCAGCTTCACCGGGGACTTCGAAAAGCAGGACGTGGGCAAGCAGCTCACCCAGAACTTCCTGGACCAGGGCGCCGATATCGTGATGCCGGTCGCCGGCCCCGTAGGCAAGGGCGCCGGTGCTGCCCTGAAGGAAGCCAAGGCCGCCGGCAAGGACGTTAAGCTCATCTGGGTTGATTCGGACGGCTACCTCACGGCACCTGACTACAAGGACATCATGCTGTCCTCCGTCATGAAGACGATGGGCGACGCCGTTGAGGCCGTTGTTAAGGATGACAAGGAAGGCAACTTCAGCAACACCCCGTATGTTGGCACGCTGGCCAACGAGGGCGTGAAGCTGGCTCCCTTCCACGACCTCGATTCCCAGGTCCCCGCCGAGCTGAAGTCCGAGCTGGAGCAGATCGAGAAGGACATCGTGGACGGCAAGCTGAAGGTTGAGTCCAAGGCAAGCCCGAAGGCCTGATTCCGCGTGCAGCGCCACCGCCCGGCTGGTCATTGACCGGCCGGGCGGTGGCGCTTTTTTGCTGGCTCCCTTTTCCGGGCCGGCGCCCGCTCATCCTCCTGCTGCAGCCACTAGGCTGGTGCTGCAGCCACATATCCCGTCCGGTGGATCACTGGACGCTTCGAGATTGGTCAGAGTTTTGAAACTTGAACTCAGAGGGATCACTAAACGCTTCGGTACCCTGCTCGCCAACGACCACATCGATGTGGTGGTTGAACCCGGACAAATCCACTGTCTGCTCGGCGAAAACGGGGCCGGTAAATCCACCCTCATGAATGTGCTGTACGGGCTGTATGAGCCCACCGAAGGCGACATCCTCATCGATGACAAGCCGGTGTCCTTCCGCGGTCCTGGCGATGCCATGGCCGCCGGCATCGGCATGGTGCACCAGCACTTCATGCTGGTTCCCGTTTTCACGGTCGCCGAAAATGTGGCGCTGGGGGCCGAACCCACCAAGGCGGCAGGCTTCCTCAACCTTGACGAGACGCGCCGCCGGATCAAGGAAATTTCGGACCAATACGGGTTCGACGTCGACCCCGACGCCCTGGTGGAGGACCTGCCGGTGGGTGTCCAGCAGCGCGTGGAAATCATCAAGGCACTCGTCCGTAATGCCAGGGTCCTGATCCTGGACGAACCCACAGCCGTGCTGACCCCGCAGGAAACCGACGAACTCCTGGACATCATGCGCCAACTCAAGTCCGGCGGCACCTCGATCGTCTTCATCTCCCACAAGCTGCGGGAGGTCAAGGAGGTCTCCGATACCATCACCGTGATCAGGCGCGGAAAGGTGGTGGGATCCGCCGAGCCCTCGGCCCCCACCACCGAACTTGCCTCCATGATGGTGGGCCGCGCCGTAAACCTGACCCTGGACAAGGCCCCGGCCAAACCGCAGGAAAAGACCTTCGAAGTCCGGGACCTGACCGTCATCGCCCCCAACGGCCAGCACGTGGTGGACGGACTCAGCTTCGACATCGCGCGCGGGGAGATCCTTGCGATCGCCGGCGTCCAGGGCAACGGCCAGACCGAACTGACCGAAGCCATCCTGGGACTCCAGGAGCGTGTGTCCGGCTCCGTACAACTCGATGGCAAGGAACTCCTGGGCCGCTCCGTCAAGGAGGTCCTGCAGGCCGGCGTCGGATTTGTTCCCGAGGACCGCAAGGTCGACGGACTGGTGGGCACGTTCTCCGTGGCGGAGAACCTGGTCCTGGACCTTTACGACAAGCCGCCGTTTGCCAGGGGAATCAGCATGAGTCCGGCAAAGGTCCTCGAGAACGCCAAGGCACGCATCGGTGAATTTGACGTCCGTACCCCCTCCGCCGCCGCGGCCGCCGGAACCCTGTCAGGCGGCAACCAGCAAAAAGTCGTGATGGCCCGGGAACTCTCCCGCCCGCTGCGGCTGTTCATCGCCTCCCAGCCAACCCGGGGCGTGGACGTGGGATCCATCGAGTTCCTGCACCGCCGCATCGTCACGGAGCGGGACCAGGGCACGCCGGTCATGATCATCTCCACGGAACTGGACGAGGTGATGGAACTCGCCGACCGCATCGCTGTGCTCTACAAGGGCAGGCTGGTGGGCGTTGTGCCCGCCGGCACCAGCCGCGACACCCTGGGCCTGATGATGGCCGGCATACCGCCGGAGGAACACGCACACACGTCCCAGGCCGGCCCTGCCACGGCCACCACCACAGCCTCCACCCCTGACGCCGAGGGAGACGACCATGTCTGAAAACCACCCCAAGCACGCGGCCGGGGAGCACGGCAGGCCGGACCACAAGGATCCACACCATCCCAGCCCTGCTGAGGAGGAAACTGCCGCCGTCGTCTCCGTTGATACGGCGGGCGGCGCCATGGAACCCTCCGCCGTCCCGGCCACCGCCCAAAGCGGGCAGCTTCCCGGTGGCCCGGACACGCTGCTCCGCAGGATCTTTACCGGGAGCGGCATGGTCTCGGTCCTCGCCGTGCTGCTGGCCCTCATTATCGGCGGCCTGCTGATTGCCAGCACGGACAAGCAGGTGGCCACCACTGCAACATACTTCTTCGCCCGGCCCACGGACTTCCTTTCGGCGGTCTGGACTGCGGCCACCCGCTCCTACATCGCCCTGTTCCAAGGCTCGGTGTTCAACCCCCGGGGCAACAGCGTGGCGGCTCAGTTCGCGCCGTTCATGGAGACCCTCACCATCGCCACCCCGCTCATCACGGCCGGTTTGGGCGTGGCGCTGGCATTCCGCGCGGGCCTCTTCAACATCGGCGCGCAGGGCCAGATCATCGTGGCCGGCATCCTGGCCGCGTGGGTGGGCTTCGCCCTGAACCTGCCCCTGGGCCTGCACCTGCTGCTGGTCCTGGTGGCCGGCATCATCGGCGGCGCCCTGTGGGGCGGACTGGTTGGCGTGCTCAAAGCCCGCACCGGCGCCCATGAGGTGATCCTCACCATCATGTTCAACTACATCGCGCTGTACTTCCTGCGGTACCTCCTGAATACGCCGGCGTTCCAGCGGCCGGGGGAGTCGAACCCCATTTCGCCGATCCTCGATCCCACCGCCGTCTACCCGCAGATTTTCGGCAGCCAGTACCGGCTCCACCTGGGCTTCATCCTCGCCATCGGAGCCACTGTGCTGGTGTGGTGGCTCCTGAACCGCTCCACCGTCGGCTTCGAATTCCGGGCCGTCGGCGCCAATCCCAAGGCCGCCCAGACTGCCGGAATCAACGTCTCCCGCTCCACCATCCTGGTGATGGCCATTGCCGGCGGGCTGGCCGGAATGTCCGGTGTCGCCCAGGTGGCCGGCACCGAGAAGGTCCTCACGGACGGCGTCGCAGCCACCTACGGCTTTGACGCCATCACCGTTGCGCTGCTGGGACGTTCGACGCCGTGGGGCACGTTCGCCGCCGGCCTGCTGTTCGGCGCCTTCCGCGCCGGAGCCGTCCAGATGCAGATCCAGACCGGCACTCCCATCGACATCGTCCTGGTGGTCCAGTCCCTCATCGTCCTCTTCATCGCCGCGCCGCCACTGGTCCGTGCCGTGTTCGGCCTGAATCCGCGGCGCAAAAAGCCCGCCCGCGCCGCCAAGTCCCGGCAGGCAGCCACTACCGGAGGTGCAGCATGAGCACAACAGTTTCGTCCCCCCGGCCGGGGACCCCACAGCCGGCCGGAACGGACAACGGCACAGCCACCATGTCCGCAAAGCCGGTGGGCTGGAAGACGCCGGTGCTGCTCACCGCCTTCGGGCTGATTGCCCTGGTCTTTTTTGGGCTGCTGGCCCCCAATCAGACCGCCAGCTTCGGTATCTCCACCAGCGAGGACTTTTTCCAGCTGCCCGCCCTGGCGGTGAACGCCTTCGCCGGCGGCCTTGTGCTGTCCATCCTGCTGCTGGGGCTGGCAGGGTACGCCGTGTACCTCAAAACGAAGGGCCGGCCCGCACCCGGCTGGCTGACCATCACGTTCATCGTCCTGTTCGTGGCCGCGTTCCTGATCTGGGTGGTAGGCGGCGCCCGGACACCCACCATCTCCCTGGCCGGCCTCATCGCCGGCTCCGTCACCCTGGCCGTCCCCCTCGTGTTCGGGTCACTGTCCGGCGTCCTGTGCGAACGTGTGGGCGTGGTCAACATCGCCATTGAAGGGCAGCTTCTGGGAGGCGCCTTCACGGCCGCAATCGTGGCCAGCATGACCCAGAACCCCTTCATCGGGCTCCTGGCCGCTGCCGTGGCGGGGGCTGTTGTGTCCATGGTGCTGGCGTTGTTCAGCATCAAGTACCTGGTCAACCAGATCATCGTCGGCGTGGTCCTGAACGTGCTCGTTTCCGGCGTCACCGGCTTCCTGTTCAGCACCGTCATGCAGGCCAACAAAGCCCAGTTCAATTCACCGCCAGGGCTGGATGTCATCGAGATTCCTGTCCTGTCCAGCATTCCGGTGATCGGGCCCATCCTGTTCCGCCAGTCCCTGGTGGGCTACCTCATGTACATCGCAGTCCTGGTGGTCTGGGTGGGGCTGTTCAAGACCAGGTGGGGCCTCCGGGTACGGGCAGTGGGGGAGCACCCGCAGGCTGCGGACACCATGGGCATCAACGTGAACGCCACCCGCTTCTGGAACGTCACCCTGGGCGGTGCCGTGGCCGGAATCGGCGGCTCCTTCTTCACCCTGGTGGCGATCGACAGCTTCACCAAGGAGATCTCCGGCGGCCGCGGCTTCATCGCACTCGCCGCCCTGATCTTTGGCCGTTGGAACCCGATCGGGGCCTTCTTCGCCGCCCTGCTGTTCGGCTTCGCGGACAACCTGCAGAGCATCGTCACCATCATCGGGACGCCCGTCCCCAGCCAGTTCATGGCCATGCTGCCCTACCTGGTGACCGTCCTCGCTGTGGCGGGACTGGTCGGCAGGTCCCGGGGACCCGCCGCCAGCGGCATACCGTACGTCAAGGGTTGACGGCCGTGGAACCCGCAACCACTGTGGACTGGCAAGCCCTGGAGGCAGCCGCCGTCGCCGCCATGCAGAATGCCTACGCTCCGTACTCGAAGTTTCCGGTGGGGGCTGCGGCCCTCACCGGCGACGGCCGGATTGTCAGTGGCTGCAACGTGGAGAACGCAAGTTACGGCTTGACCCTCTGTGCGGAATGCGCCCTGGTGGGCAACCTGCACATGACCGGCGGCGGGCTGCTGCGGGCCTTCTATTGCGTGGACGGCAGCGGAAACATCCTGATGCCCTGCGGCCGCTGCCGCCAGCTGCTGTACGAATTCCGCGCCCCGGGCATGGAACTTATGACCACCCAAGGCATCAAAACCATGGACCAGGTGCTGCCTGACGCCTTCGGTCCCGAACACCTGGAGGAAACCCGGTGACAGACAAGAAAGCCGAAGCGTTCGACGCGGTGGACATCATCCGCGTCAAGCGCGACAAGGGGACGCTAACCCCGGAACAGATCGACTGGACCATCGACGCGTACACCCGGGGCGCCATCGCCGACGAACAGATGGCTGCACTCAACATGGCCATCCTGCTCAACGGCATGAACCGCACCGAAATCGCACGCTGGACAGCGGCGATGATCGCCTCCGGCGAGACGATGGACTTTTCCAGCCTGCGCCGGCCGGACGGCGGCCTGAAGTACACCTCTGACAAGCACTCCACCGGCGGCGTGGGGGACAAGATCACGTTGCCCCTGGCCCCGCTGGTGGCGGTGTTCGGCGTCGCCGTCCCGCAGCTCTCCGGCCGGGGGCTGGGCCACACGGGCGGCACCCTTGACAAGCTCGAATCCATCCCCGGCTGGCGTGCCGCCCTGAGCAACGAGGAGATGCTGGCCCAGCTCCAGGACGTGGGCGCGGTGATCTGCGCAGCCGGCGCCGGCCTTGCGCCTGCGGACAAGAAGCTGTACGCCCTGCGGGACGTCACCGGAACCGTCGAAGCCATTCCGCTGATTGCCTCATCCATCATGAGCAAGAAAATCGCCGAGGGCACCGGCTCCCTGGTTTTGGACGTCAAGGTGGGCAGCGGCGCGTTCATGAAGGACGAAGCCTCGGCAAGGGAACTCGCTGAAACCATGGTGGCCCTGGGCAAGGACGCGGGCGTGAATACCGTTGCCCTGCTCACCAACATGGACACCCCGCTGGGCCTCACCGCCGGCAACGCCATCGAAGTTGAGGAATCCGTCGAGGTGCTGGCCGGCGGCGGGCCCTCCGATGTTGTGGAGCTGACCGTCCGGCTGGCGGAGGAGATGCTCGCCTGTGCCGGAGTCCACGACGCCGACCCCGCGGCCGCGTTGAAGGACGGACGGGCGATGGACGTGTGGAACCGGATGATTGAGGCCCAGGGCGGCGACCCGCGTGCACAGCTGCCCGCCGCCCGGGAATCGGACGTGGTCTACGCCCCGGCGGACGGCGTGCTCGTGGAGCTCGACGCGCTCGCCGTCGGCGTGGCCGCATGGCGGCTGGGAGCAGGCCGGGCCCGCAAGGAAGACGCAGTGCAGGCCGGGGCCGGCGTCCGGATGCACGCCAAACCCGGCGCCGTGGTCCGCGCCGGCGAGCCCCTGATGACTCTGCTCACCGATACCCCGGAACGGTTCGCGCGCGCCCGGGAAGCGCTCGAGCACGCAGTGGTCATCGCCCCCGAAGGATCCCGTCCGGCCCAGCGACTGATCATCGACCGAATAGCATAAGAACCCATGCAGGCCATCAATGACTTCATCCTTGCCGCAGCCGGACAACCCTGGGTGCTTTTCCTGGTTCTGGCATGCTGCGTCATTGACGGCTTTTTCCCGCCGATTCCGAGCGAGTCCGTGGTGGTGGGACTGGCGGCCGTGGCTGCCACGGCCGACGTCCCCAACCCCTGGGTCCTGATGCTGGTGGCCGCCCTGGGCGCCTTCTCCGGAGACAACATCGCCTATCTGATCGGTCGCCGGGTGGGAACCACCAGGTGGTCCTGGATGCGCGGTCCCCGGATGCAGAGCGCCTTCCGGTGGGCCGGCGCAGAATTGCGGAAACGTCCAGCCTCGCTGATCCTGGTGGCCCGGTTTGTCCCGATCGGCCGCGTGGCCGTCAACCTGACGGCGGGGGCCACGCGCTACCACCACGCGCGCTTCCTGGGTTTGACTGCCCTCTCGGCCGTTCTTTGGGGGGCGTACTCCGTAGGGATCGGGCTGTTTTTCGGGCAGTGGTTCGAGGAAAACCACCTTCTGGGAGCGGCCATCGCCATCGTCTGCGCCGTGGCATTGGGCATCGTGGTGGACGTGGTGATTAGCCGGGTCCGGCGGAAAACCCCCGTCGTGGAACGGATGCGGGAACCCGAAGCCTGACGCGGCATGTCAGCCCCCTGGCGGAGGCCCTGAAGCCCTGAAGATCACCCGCAGGGACGATGATGCCGCGGCGTCTTCCCCGATACCGTGAGTTGGGTGTTCCCGGGGCCGGGGCGTAGCGAACGACGCCCCGGCCGTGGGACACTTAGGAACGATTTCCGCTATGGCAGCGTCGCTTTGGCTGCGTCATCTTTGTCTAGGAGCAAGACCGCGTGGAGTTTATTAATGAGGCCGTGCTCCATGCAGCGGGCCAGTGGTGGATTTACCCCATCCTGCTGGTGTTTTTCTTCGTGGACGGCTTCGCGATGGTGGTCCCCAGCGAAACCCTCATCGTGGCCCTCGCGGCCTTCTCCAGGCACAGCGGGGAACCCAACCTGTGGATCCTCGGAACAACTGCCCTGATCGGCGCCATCGCCGGCGACAACATGGCCTTTATGCTGGGACGCCGGATCGGGCTTGACCGATGGAAATGGATGCGCCGTCCCAAGGTCAAGAAGGCCTTCGGCTGGGCCCGCTATGAACTGGACAAGCGCGGGGCCGTGCTGATCTTCACCGCCCGCTACATCCCCTGGGGCCGGGTGGCTGTCAACTATGTTGCCGGAAGCACGGGCTTTGGCCACCGCCGCTTTTTCCTGCTGGACGCCTTTGCCTGTGTCACGTGGGTGGGCTACTCCATCGGCATCGGCCTGCTGGCCAGCTCCTTCCCCTGGCTGCACCACAACCCGCTGCTCAGTGCCGGCATCGCCGTAGTGTTCGCCATCGTCCTGGGCATCCTCATCGACCACCTGCTCCGCTGGTGGCACAAGCATCTTGCGCGCAACGACGCCGACGAAGTGGACGAATGGCTCGACGGCGGCCCGTCCGGCGCGCGTGACGGCAAGGGCGGGTCAACCATTCTCGCCCCGTCCGCAGACGGCGGACCGGCAGCCTGACAGCGGCTGGCTTTGAGTCCCGGCCCACCCTAAGGTGGGAACGTGACTGAGCCTATTGTTGACGCTGCCCCTGCCCTCGATTTTGACCTGAAGAGCCTGCCCAAGGTTTCACTTCACGACCACCTGGACGGGGGCCTCCGTCCAGCCACCATCATCGAACTGGCTGAGGCCGTTGGCCACACCCTCCCCTCGACCGATCCCGTAGCCCTGGGCCAGTGGTTCCGCGAGTCTGCCGACTCAGGTTCCCTGGTCCGCTACCTGGAGACGTTCGACCACACCGTTGCCGTCATGCAGACGCGCGAAGGCCTGGTCCGGGTGGCCAAGGAATTCGTCGAGGACCTTGCCGATGACGGCGTGGTGTACGGCGAAGTAAGGTGGGCACCCGAACAGCACCTGCAGAAGGGGCTCACACTGGACGAAGCCGTGGAAGCCGTCCAGGAAGGCCTCGAAGCCGGCGTCGAAGCAGTAGGCGAGAGCGGCCGCGAAATCCAGGTGGGCCAGCTCATCACGGCCATGCGCCACGCAGACCGCGGCCAGGAGATCGCCGAGCTCGCCGTCCGCCACCGCAACAAAGGTGCCGTGGGCTTCGACATCGCCGGAGCAGAGGACGGCTTCCTGCCGTCCCGCTTCAAGGACGCCTTTACGTACCTGGCACAGCAGAACTTCCCCGCCACCGTGCACGCCGGCGAGGCCGCCGGGCTGGAAAGCATCCAGTCCGCACTGGTGGACGGCCGCGCGCTGCGGCTGGGACACGGCGTCCGGATCGCCGAGGACATCATGGTGGAATTCGACGACGACGCCGAGGACACCGTCGGCCTGGTCACCCTGGGGGATCTCTCCAGCTGGATCCGCGACCGCGGCATCGCACTGGAGATCTGCCCCTCCTCGAACCTGCAGACCGGTGCCATCGCCGCCTTCGGCGACGGCATCGACAGCCACCCCCTGGACATGCTCTACCAGCTGGGCTTCAACGTCACCATCAACACCGACAACCGGCTGATGAGCGGCGTCACCCTCACGGACGAGTTCGACCTCCTGGTGGAAACGTTCGACTACGACCTTGACGACCTGCTCGAGCTCACCCTGAACGCCGCCGAGGCTTCCTTCCTGCCCCTGGAGGAGAAGGAGGCGCTGGTGGAGTACATCAACGACGCCTACGCCAACCTTGGCTGACAATGCCGCCGGCGGCTCCTCCATCGGGGAGCCGCCGGGCAGTTCGCCGCTCGGGGAGCTGCTGGGGAAGATCGCGGCCCTGCGCGAACATTGTCCCTGGATGGGGGCGCTGACCCACGCCTCGCTGGTGGAATACCTCCTCGAGGAGGCCTACGAAGTAGCCGAAACCATCGAGACCGGAAATCCCGACGCCGAACTCCAGGGCGAGCTGGGCGATGTCCTGCTCCAGGTGGTGCTCCACGCCCGGCTCGCCGAGGAGCGCGGGGCGTTTACGTTCGACGACGTCGCGCGCGGCCTGGGTGCCAAAATGGTCCGCCGGAACCCGCATGTCTTCCGGCCGGACGGCTCGCTGCAGGACAGCTTTCCCGCGACGGTTGACCAGATTGTCCGTAAGTGGGACGCGGTCAAGCGGGCGGAGCATCCGGCACGCTCCAATCCCTTCGAGGGGATTCCCCAGGCGCTCCCGGCACTGGCACGGGCACAAAAGTCTGTGGACCGCGCGGCCCGCGCGGGCGCGCCGTTGCCTCCTCCGGCTCCCATTCCGGAAACGGAGGACGAGCTCGGGGAGCAGCTCCTCGCCGTCGTGCGTTCAGCCCACGCTGCCGGATTCGACGCAGAGCGCGCCCTGCGTGGCGCCGTGCGCCGCTACCAGCAGGGGGCACCGTAAGCCCAACACCGCATCATCATGACGCAGTGGCTGGATAGGTTTCCGTAACCCGCACCACTCTCGACTACGCTGGTCTCTGACGAGTACGTCGAGTCTTTCTGCAAGATCCCCCCGTTAATCGCCCATAAGGAGCAAATTCATGGCGCTTATCGATGCCATCCACGCCCGCGAGATCCTCGATTCCCGTGGCAACCCGACCGTAGAAGTTGAAGTTCTGCTCTCCGACGGCCAGATCGGCCGCGCAGCAGTTCCCTCCGGCGCTTCCACCGGCGAGCACGAGGCCGTTGAACTGCGTGACGGCGACAAGGGCCGTTACCTCGGCAAGGGCGTCCAGAAGGCCGTTGACGCGATCATCGACCAGATCGCTCCGGCCCTGACCGGCTTCGACGCCACCGACCAGCGCAGCATCGACCAGGCCATGCTGGACCTGGACGGCACCCCCAACAAGGGCAAGCTGGGCGCCAACGCCATCCTGGGCGTTTCCCTGGCCGTTGCCAATGCTGCCGCAGCTTCCGCCGACCTGCCCCTCTACAAGTACCTGGGCGGTCCCAACGCCCACGTCCTGCCGGTCCCGCTGATGAACATCCTCAATGGCGGCTCGCACGCCGACTCCGACGTCGACATCCAGGAATTCATGGTTGTCCCGCTGGGTGCCGAGACCTTCTCCGAGGGCCTGCGCTGGGGTGTTGAGGTTTACCACGCCCTCAAGTCCGTCCTGAAGGAAAAGGGCCTGGCCACCGGCCTGGGCGACGAAGGCGGCTTCGCACCGAACCTGCCGTCCAACCGTGCAGCACTGGACTTGATCCAGGAAGCCATCAAGAACGCCGGCTACACCCCGGGCAAGGACATCGCGCTGGCCCTGGACGTTGCCTCCTCCGAGTTCTTCACCGACGGTGCCTACCAGTTCGAAGGCAAGTCGCTGACCTCCGCCGAGATGAGCGCCTACTACACCGAACTCGTTGCCGACTACCCGCTGGTCTCCATCGAGGACCCGCTGGACGAAAACGACTGGGACGGCTGGAAGACCCTCACCGACTCCATCGGTGACAAGGTCCAGCTGGTTGGTGACGACCTGTTCGTCACCAACCCCTCCATCCTGCAGCGCGGCATCGACACCAAGACCGCCAACTCGCTGCTGGTCAAGGTCAACCAGATCGGCTCCCTCACGGAGACCCTGGACGCCGTCAGCCTGGCCCAGCGCGCCGGTTACACCACCATCACCTCGCACCGCTCCGGCGAGACCGAGGACACCACCATCGCCGACATCTCGGTGGCCACCAACGCCGGCCAGATCAAGACCGGCGCACCGGCACGCTCCGAGCGTGTTGCAAAGTACAACCAGCTTCTGCGCATCGAAGAGGAACTCGACGACGCCGCACGCTACGCAGGCCGCAGCGCGTTCCCGCGTTTCAAGGGCTAGTAGCCGCGTAAGCCAACAAACGGTGGCTATGGTTGAAAGACCATAGCCACCGTTGCTGTTTCAGGAGTGTCATGGCTACCCGCCGTCCCAAAGTCCCCAAGGTCGCCCCCACCCGCCAAGCCAGGGAAACCTCCGACGGCGCCGAAATCATCCAGGCGGACTTCCGCTCCGGCAAGGACAAGGCGGGGCAGGAGGTTCATGCCGGCAGGGCGGGCGGCGCCGCGACCGGCAGCGCCTCGACGGGGAAGGCCGGTTCAGTCACTGCCGGATCCCGCCCCAAAGCCGGACCTCCGGCCGGGAGCAAGGGGAGCAGCGCGGCCACCGGCGCCGCGGAACCTGCCGCCGGGGAGGACCAGCACCCCGTTCCGGCGAAGGCATTCTCGGGCCGGATGCTGGCACTGGCCGTGGTGATGATTGCCATCACCGTCATGCTGGCGCCCACCGTCAAGATCTTCTTCGACAAGAAGGCTGAGATCGACGCCCTGAACGCCGACATCGCTGCCCGTGAAGCTGAAGGTGACGTGCTGCGCCAGCAGGTTTCCCGCTGGCAGGACCCGAACTACGTGAAACAGCAGGCCCGCGACCGCATTAACATGGTTATGCCGGGCGAAACCGGCTACTGGGTTTTTGGCAGCGATGTGCCCGCCGGGGAAACCAGTGGCCAGTCCGGCGCAGCAGCACAAGACCCCGCCGATCTGCCGTGGGTGGATTCCCTGTGGGAGTCCATTACGCGCGCGGCCACAGACTGAACCGCTAAAGGAAGGACGGCCCGCGACAGTGGAACACAACACGGCAGCCGCCCGGGAGGAATCCCGCCAACCATCACCGCATGACCTTGAAGTACTGAGCCGGCAGCTGGGACGGCCGGTGCGTGACGTGGTGGAGATTCCTGCGCGCTGCGTCTGCGGCAACCCGCTCGTGGCGGCCACCGCTCCGCGCCTGAGTAACGGCACCCCGTTCCCCACCACGTTCTACCTCACACATCCGATCATCACCTCCGCAGTGTCCCGGCTCGAGGCGGCCGGTGTCATGAACGACATGAACGGGCAGTTGACTGCTGACGCTGAACTCGCTGCCGCCTACCGCTCCGCCCACGACGCCTACCTGGCCGCGCGCGACGCTATCGGCCAGCGCTCGGGCATCGGCGCTGTCCCCGAAATCGACGGAATCTCCGCCGGCGGCATGCCCACGCGCGTCAAATGCCTCCACGTCCTGGTAGGCCATTCATTGGCGGCCGGCCCGGGGGTCAATCCGCTGGGCGATGAGGCGCTGCTCCAGATCCGGGAATGGTGGACCGCGGACAAATGCTATTGCGACGGCGCCTGGGACACCACCGGTGAGGCACCCTCACGGGACCTCAGCCGCCACGGACCGCAGGGCCTGCCGGACATCGTGGGCCGCCCCGCACCTGTCCGCAAGTCCGCCAACCCTGCCGAGGCACAACAATGACCCGCGCCGGAACCACTCGGGTGGCCGCCATCGACTGCGGCACCAACTCCATCCGCCTCCTCATCGCGGATATCGACCGCAGCGAGGGCACCAGCACCCTCACCGATGTAGTACGCGAGATGCGGGTGGTGCGCCTTGGCGAGGGCGTTGACGCCACCGGCGAGCTCGCCCCCGAAGCACTCGAACGAACGTTCGCGGCGACAGCCGACTACGCGCAGCTGATCCGCGAACACCGCGCCGAAGCTGTCCGCTTCGTGGCAACGTCTGCCAGCAGGGACGCCCGGAATCGGGACGTCTTCGTGGACGGCATCCGCGACCTGCTCGGAGTAGAGCCGGAAGTGATTTCCGGGGACGAGGAAGCCGCGCTGTCCTTTGCCGGCGCCAGCAGCGTCCTGCCCATCCTGGACGGCCACGAAGTCCTGGTGGTGGACCTCGGCGGCGGAAGCACCGAGTTCGTCCTGGGCACCGCAGGAGGAGTCACCGCGGCCAAATCCGTGGACATCGGATGTGTCCGCCTGACGGAACGGCACCTGCGCAACGATCCGCCAACCGCCGAACAGATAGCAGCGGCGGAAGCCGACGTGGACGCTGCCATCGCCCGCGCCGGACAGGACGTTCCGCTGGAACGCGCCACCGCCGTCGTGGGCGTTGCCGGCTCCATCACCACCATCACAGCGCACGCTATGAAGCTGCCGGAATACTCGCCGGACGCGATTCACGGCACCGAGCTGCCCATCGACACCGTGCGGGCCGCCTCCACAGACCTTCTGGAAATGGTCCGCTCGGAGCGGGCCGCGCTGCCGTACATGCACCCGGGACGGGTGGACGTCATTGGGGCGGGCGGCCTGGTCTGGCGCAGGATCCTGGAACGGATGGGCGGGCTCAGCGGCGGGCGAATCACCACGGCAACGGCCAGCGAGCACGACATCCTCGACGGCATCGCCCTGAGCATCGGCTGATTTTAGATGCAGCCTTCCACGAAACCCATGCTGCAGAAAACAGGATCGGCGGCGCTTGCCCTGGTCCTCGCTGCCTGCTGCCTTTGTACCGGACTCTTCACTCCGCCCGCAGCGCACGCCGACGAATGGCGGGACAAACAGTACTGGCTGGCGGAATCCGGCATCAACAAGGCGTGGGAGGTGTCCAAGGGCGCCGGCGTGAAAGTAGCCATCATCGACAGCGGCGTCGACGCCCAGCACCCGGACCTCAAGGGAGCGGTGGCAGGCGGTTATGACGCTTCCGGTTCGGGCCAGCCCGACGGCCAGAAAAGCGTCGGCATCAAGCCCGAACACGGCACCCTGGTGGCCACCATGCTCGCCGGCCGCGGCCACCAGCCTGCAAACGCCACGCCCACCGCCGCCCCCGGGCCGGCGCCGGTGGCTCCGGTGGCTCCGGACGGAATCATGGGCGTTGCCCCGGAGGCACAGATCCTCTCGGTATCCACCTGGCTGGGTTCCCCGAATCCTTCCGGGAAAAGTGACCAGGACCAGATTCCGGAAGCCGTCCGCTGGGCGGTGGACAACGGTGCCAAGGTCATCAACATCTCGCTCGGCAGCACCACACCGCAGTGGCCGCAAAGCTGGGATGCAGCCTTCCTGTATGCAGAACAAAAGGATGTGGTGATCGTTGCCGCGGCCGGCAACCGGATCGGCGGGAACACCCAGGTGGGTGCGCCGGCCACTATCCCGGGGGTGCTCACCGTCGCAGGGCTGGACCGCAAGGGGGCCGCAAGTGTTGATGCGTCGTCCCAGGGCATCAGCATCGGCGTCGCCGCGCCGGCCGAGAACCTCCTGGGCGGCCTGCCGGGCGGCAGCTATGCCGAGTGGGCGGGGACCTCAGGATCCGCCCCCATCGTGGCCGGAGTCGCAGCTCTGATCCGCTCCAAGTGGCCTGCCATGTCCGCCGAACAGGTCATCAACCGCATCGTTTCCACGGCCAGGGACGCCGGAGCGCCGGGCAAGGACCCCCTGTACGGATTCGGCGTCCTGAATGCCGAGGCCGCGCTCAAGGACGAGGTCCCCGAAGCCAAGAGCAACCCGCTGGGCTCCATCGCCGAATGGATCCGTGTCCACCGGCGGGGCAACCTGGCCACTCCCGCCCCGCTGCCCACGGCTGCTGTGCCCAGCGCGGTGCCGACGCTTCCGGAAGCCACCGTGCCTGCCGCGGAGGCGCCCTCGCAGCGGGACAGTGCCATCGGCGCCGCCGTCGTGATCGGATTCGCCCTCCTGTTCGTGGCGATCATTGCGGCAGCGGTTGTCCAGTTGCGGCGGGCGGCCAGCGACCCGGCGCTGGCGGCGGAGGAGCAGGAAACAGGCGTCATCGAAAAGGTGGATTCGGGCGGGAAAACGCAACATTAGGGGTCCTTCCCGCAGTTAGTGAAGATTTTCACAAACTGCGCTATCCTTAAACTATGGCAACCACCCCAGAGCTCCAGGACCGTCCCAGGGTACTCGTCGTCGGCGGCGGGTACGTCGGCCTGTACGTAGCACTCAAACTGCAGAAGAAGATCGCGAATGCCGGTGGCATCGTCACCCTCGTGGATCCACTGCCCTACATGACGTACCAGCCCTTCCTCCCCGAGGTAGCAGGCGGCAACATCGAGGCCCGCCACGCGGTTGTGTCCCACCGCCAGCACCTCAAGCAGACCGAACTGATCCAGGGCCGCGTCACCTCGATCGACCACGCCAACCGCACCGCGGTTGTGGCTCCGGCAGACGGCGGCGAGAACTTCGAGGTTCCCTACTTCGACGTCGTCCTGGCCGCAGGCGCCATCACCCGCACCTTCCCCATCAAGGGCCTGGCGGACAAGGGCATTGGCCTGAAGACCATCGAGGAAGCCGTTGCCCTGCGCAACAAGGTCCTGGAGCGCATCGAGGTTGCCTCCACCATGACCGACCCCGCTGCCCGCGCCAAGGCACTCACCTTCGTGGTGGTGGGCGGCGGCTTCGCCGGCATCGAGTGCATCACCGAGATGGAGGACCTGGCCCGCGCCGCGGTCCGCAACAACCCCCGGATCAAGCAGGAGGAAGTCCGCTTCGTCCTGGTCGAAGCCATGGGCCGAATCATGCCCGAGGTTACCGCCAAGCAGGCCGAATGGGTTGTGGAGCACCTGCGCAGCCGCGGCATCGAGGTCCTGCTGAACACCTCGCTGGACAGCGCCGAAGGCACCCTCAAGCTCATCAACCTTCCGGACAAGACCCCCGCCCAGGAGTTCGAAGCCGACACCCTCGTGTGGACCGCCGGCGTGCAGGCCAACCCCATGGTCCGCTCCACCGACTTCCCGCTGGAGCCCCGCGGCCGTGTCCGCGTCCTCCCGGACCTGCGCGTTGCCGGCGATGAAGGCATCGTGGACAACGCCTGGGCAGCCGGCGACATCGCCGCTGTTCCGGACCTCACCGGCAAGGGCCTGCCCGACGGCACCTGCGTCCCCAACGCCCAGCACGCACTCCGCCAGGCCAAGCGCCTCGCCAAGAACCTGTGGGCTTCGCGGTGGGAGAAGCAGCTGAAGGACTACAAGCACAAGAACCTCGGTGCTGTGGCCGGCTTCGGTGAATGGAAGGGCGTTGCCAACATCAACCTGGTGGGCAGCATCGGCCTCAAGGGCGGACTCGCCTGGCTGGCCCACCGCGGCTACCACGGCATGGCCATGCCCACGTTCGAGCGCAAGTTCCGCGTGATCTTCAACTGGATCATCAGCTTCTTCGCCGGACGCGACACCACCCAGCTGATGGACCTGGACAACCCGCGCGGCGCCTTCGTCGCTGCCGCCACGCCGGCTCCCAAGCCCGCAGCTGCTGCGCCTGCAGCCCCCGCCGTCCCGGCGACCGGCGGCGGATCCACCGCCGTTGAATCGAAGGAAACGGTCACGGCCCCGGCCAAGTAGTTCTCAGCGCCCGACGGCGGCTGTCCCCTTGCGGGGGCGGCCGCCGTTTTGCTTGTGCACGGGAAGATGTCCCGATGCCGCCTGGCCTGCCTCTTAGACTGGCCTCATGACTGGCGATAGGAACCTGCAGACCCTGCTGGCCGGAATGCGGCCCGTACAGCGAGGCGGGGAGTACGTCTACGTCCTCTGGCCGCACGGACGGCCGCTGGCAGGCGGCGTTGAGGCGGCAGTACGCGAAGCGGAAGGCCTCACTGTGGTGCTGCCCCGGGCCGAGGCGGACAGGCAGGGACTGGCCTACGACTTCGTGGGCGCGTGGATCACGCTGGAGATCCACTCGGCCCTTGAAGCGGTGGGTTTGACCGCCGCCGTCAGCAAAGCCCTGACCGACGCAAGGATCAGTTGCAATGTCCTGGCCGGTTTCCACCATGACCACCTCCTGGTGCCGGTGGCTGACGCACCCCGGGCCCTTGAAGTGCTGGCCGAGCTCTCGGCGCAATACAGTGATGTTCCCCGGCCCGAACTGCTGCTGCGGAACGAAACTCCGGAGGACCGCGACGCCATCCTGGCCCTGACCGCTGAAGCCTTCGCCATATCGCCGGCCACGGGACTGCCGACAGAGGGCGAGCCGGTGGAAGTGAAAGTGCTTCATGCACTCTTCGATGCCAAGGAGTACCTCCCCGGGTTCAGCGTGGTGGCAGTCCTGGACGGGGAAATCGTTGGCCACGTGATCAGCACCCGCGGCTTGGTGGGGGAGCACGAACTCCTGGGCCTCGGCCCCATCGGCGTAACTCCCAGGCTGCAGCGGCAGGGGATAGGTTCAGCATTGATGAAGGAGACCATCGCCAGGGCGAATGCTGCGGGGGAGAGCGGAATCGCCCTGCTGGGCAGTCCTGACTACTACTCCCGGTTCGGGTTTGTTCCCGCAGCCTCCTTCGGTGTGCAGCCACCGGAAGCGGCGTGGAGCGATCACTTCCAGCTCCTGCCGCTCGCCCTCTGGCCCGGCGGCGTCCACGGGACGTTCCGGTATGCCGAACCGTTCATGCTCCTCTGACGGGATACCATTGACCCGTTGCCCCAGTAGCCCAATTGGCAGAGGCAGCGGACTTAAAATCCGCGTGTTGTGGGTTCGAGTCCCACCTGGGGTACTTCGGAATGCCGGTGGCCAAAGTGCTGCCTGGCGGGAAGCCGTCCGCGCTGCGGGCGGCTTCCCCCGTTTAATTCCACATATGCAACGACTGTTATAAGGATGTGACCTCAGTCACTTATCTTCGCCGGGGATATGCATTAGCTTGAAGCTAAATCAGGAACACCTGATTTTTCGCGTCAAAGGCCGTTCGCACCTTTAGATCGAGGAGCTTGTAAATGACTTTATTCCCCCAGGCGGGAACCCGTGTTGCCAAGCTGACAGCGCTTGGCATCGGCGTCGCCTTCATGGTGACGGCTTGCGGCGGTTCGTCCACACCAACGGCGTCCGAAACCGCCACCGGATCAGCGGGCGGAATCGCCTGCCCGGCACCTGAAGGCGGCGGAGGCGCAGCCGCCAGCCAGACTGCGGAATCAGGCTCCGTCCCGGCCTCCACCGGCACCACCGAAACCCCGCTGCGGCTGGGTTCACTGCTGCCCACCACCGGATCCCTGGCCTTCCTCGGCCCGCCCGAAATTGCCGGCGTCAACCTTGGCGTTGACGAGGTCAACAAGGCCGGCGGCGTGCTGGGCAAGCCGATCGAAGTGGTCCACCGCGACTCCGGTGACACCAAGACCGACATCGCCACCCAGTCCACGTCCGCGTTGCTGGGCCAGGGCGTCAGCGCCATCATCGGTGCCGCCTCCTCCGGCGTCTCCAAGACGGTCATCAACCAGATCACCGGCGCCGGCGTCGTTCACTTCTCGCCGGCCAACACCTCGCCGGACTTCACCACCTGGGACGACAAGGGCCTGTACTGGCGTACGGCTCCCTCCGACGTCCTCCAGGGCAAGGTGCTGGGCAACTACATGGCTACATGTGGTGCGCAGACCGTTGGCATGATCGTCCTGAACGATGCCTACGGTACGGGCCTGGCGTCCAACGTCAAGTCCGCCTTCGAGGCTGCCGGCGGCCAGGTTGTGGCGGAGGAGCTCTTCAATGAGGGCGACACCCAGTTCAGCAGCCAGGTGGACAAGATCATCGCCGCGAAGCCTGATGCCATCGCCCTGATCACGTTCGACCAGGCCAAGAGCATCGTTCCGCTGATGACGGGCAAGGGTGTCCTGCCCACCCAGATGTTCCTCGTGGACGGCAACACGTCCGATTACAGCAAGGACTTCCAGCCGGGCACCCTGAAGGGCGCGCGGGGCACCATCCCGGGCACGTTTGCCCAGGAGGAATTCAAGAAGAAGCTGCTGGCCATTGATCCGGCACTGAAGGACTACAGCTACGCAGGCGAGTCCTACGACGCCGTCAACCTCATCGCACTGGCAGCGGAATCCGCCGGAAGCACCAAGGGCGTGGATATCGCCGCCAAACTCAAGGAAGTCTCCGAGGGTGGCGAGAAGTGCACCTCCTTCGCAGCCTGCGTCACGCTGATCCGTGAGGGCAAGGACGCCGACTACGACGGCCAGTCCGGTCCCGTCACCTTCTCGGACGCCGGCGACCCGACGGAAGCCTACATCGGCATCTACGAGTACCAGGACGACAACAAGTACACCGCAGTGAAGGAAGAGTTCGGCAAGCTCTAGGAATCCTTCCTGAACCAAAGGGAGCCCCCGTCCAAAACTGACGGGGGCTCCCTTGTGTTGTGATGTGCGGCGCTACTCGACGGTGTCGGCCAGGGTGCCCAGGTAGAGCTGGATGACCTTGGGGTCCTTCATCAGTTCACGGCCGGTGCCGGTGTAGGCATCCCGGCCCTGGTCCAGGACGTAGCCGCGGTCGCAGATCTGCAGGCAGCGGCGGGCGTTCTGTTCCACCATGATCACGGAGACGCCGGCACGGTTGATCTCGTGCACGCGCAGGAACGTCTCGTCCTGTTTGACGGGGGAGAGGCCTGCGGAAGGTTCGTCCAGCAGCAGCACGGCCGGATCCATCATCAGGGCCCGTCCCATGGCCACCATCTGCCGCTCGCCGCCGGAGAGCGACCCGGCCCGCTGGGCACGGCGCTTTCCAAGCTCAGGGAACAGGCCGGTGACAAAGTCGAACCGCTCGGCGAAGTCCTTGGGCCTCTGGAACATGCCCATCTGGAGGTTTTCCTCGATGGTCAGCGTGGAAAACACGTTGTTGGTCTGCGGGACGAAGCCCACTCCACGGGAGACCAGTTTGTTTGCCTTCAGCCCCGTGATGTCCTGCCCGCGGACGACGACCGTGCCCGAATGGACCTTCACCAGGCCGAACATGGCCTTCAGGAGTGTGGACTTGCCCGCGCCGTTCGGTCCGATGATGCCGATCAGTTCGCCCTTGCGGGCCTCGATGCTGCAGCCGTTGAGGATGTTGACGCCTGGCAGGTAACCCGCCACGAGGTCTGTCACCTTGACCACGGCCCCGCCATCGGCGACGGGCTGGGCGGCGGGTGCCGCGCTGGTGCTGCTGCTCATTGGCTGTCCCTCTCTGTGCGGTCTTGCCCGCTGATGTCCCTGTCCGTACTTCCGTGCCGGCCGCCGGACCCTTCGCCCTCCGGGATGCCACGCCTCCGCTGGTTTTCGGCCTCGTCGGCCACAACGTCCAGGGAGATGATTCCGGCGTTTTCGGTTCCGACAACTGACTCTTCGTCAGCCACCAGTTCGGCAGCCAGCTCCTTGATGCCCTCGGAGTCGCCCAGGTCGACGTCATGGTGGGCGCCCAGGTAGGCGTCGATGACGGCAGGGTTCTTCATCACCTCGCCCGGGGGACCTTCGGCGACGACTTTTCCTTCCGCCATGACCACAACCCAATCCGCGATGTGCCGGACCATGTGCATGTCGTGCTCAACGAACAGGACAGTCATGCCCTCAGCCTTCAGGTTCTTGATGTGGTCCAGCAGCGACTGCGTCAGCGCCGGGTTCACGCCTGCCATGGGCTCGTCCAGCATCACCAGCTTGGGCCGGACCATGAGGGACCGCGCCATCTCCAGGAGCTTGCGCTGGCCGCCGGAGAGGGAGGCCGCGTAGTCATCCTTTTTGGCGTCAAGCTTGAACTTCTCCAGCAGGACGTTGGCCTGGGCGGTGATCTCTTTCTCGCGGCCGCCCCACATGCCCTTGAAAAGGGCCTTGGAAAGGCGTTCACCGGGCTGGTTGGAGGCGCCGAGCCGCATGTTTTCCATGACCGTCAACTTGCCCATGACCTTGGTGAGCTGGAAGGTGCGCACCATGCCCATGCGTGCCACCTTGTAGGGCGATACGCCGGCGATGCTTTGGCCCTCGAACTGCCACTTGCCGCTGTTGGGCGTATCAAATCCGGTGAGCAGGTTGAAGAGGGTGGTTTTGCCTGCACCGTTGGGACCAATCAGTGCCGTGATTTTGTGCCGGGGAATTTCTAGGTATTCGACGTCCACGGCGTTGATGCCGCCGAAGCTTCGCGTCACGTTCTCCGCGACGACAATGGGATCCCGCTTCTTGCACCCGGGACCGGTTTCGCCGGCCGCGATGGGCCGGTTGTCTGTCATGTAATCCGGCTCGCCCCCGCCGGCAGTTGTTCGTTCTTCGCTGTGCATGCTCATGCGAACGCCAGCTCCTTCTTGTTTCCGAAGACGCCCTGGGGCCTGAAAATCATCAGCAGCATCAGGGCGACGCCAACCAGGATGTAGCGCAGCTGTCCCGCCTGGACGGTGTTCAGCCACGTGACGGCGCCCGACTCGATCAGGCCATACAGGATGCCCTGGGTCAGTGACAGGACAACCCAGAAGATCATGGCGCCGATGACGGGGCCAAGGACGGTGCCCAGGCCGCCCAGGAGGAGGCACGTATAGAGGAAGAACGTCAGCTCGGTGCCGTAGTTCGCCGGCTGCACTGCTCCGCGGGGGAGGGTGAAGATCATGCCTGCGAGGGCTCCGAGCACACCGCCGATGATCAGTGCCTGCATCTTGTAGGCGTAGACGTTCTTGCCCAGGGACCGTACAGCGTTCTCATCCTCGCGGATGCCCTTCAGGACACGGCCCCAGGGGCTGCGCATCAACAGCCACACGAGGGTGCAGCACAGGGCAACCAGTGCCCAGCCCACTACGCGGATGAAGAAGTCGCGGTTGTTCATGCCGAAGTAGGAGCCCTCGGGGAAGGGGTTCATGGCGTAGAAGCCGCCTTCGAACGCCGCCAGCCCGTTGGCGGAACCGGTCACGGATGTGAGCTGGTTGGTGGTGACGATGTACCGGACAATTTCCGCGGCCGCGATGGTAACGATGGCCAGGTAGTCTGCCCGGAGCCTCAGCGTGGGGATACCGAGCAGCAGGGCAAAGATTGCCGAGGCGATGATGGCAATCAGCAGCCCAACGAAGAACGGCACGCCGAAGGTCAGGGTGGAGATGGCAAACCCGTAGGCCCCCACCGCCATAAAGCCGGCCTGGCCAAAGTTCAGCAGGCCGGAATAGCCGAAGTGCACGGCGAGGCCCAGGGCAGCCAGTGCATAGGCGGCCGTTGTCGGGCTGAAAATTTCACTGGCAGCGCTGGCAAGAATGAATCCAAAATCCATGGCTGTCTCCTAACCCACGCGCTCGCGTCGGCCCAGGATTCCCTGTGGCCGGAACAAGAGGACAACGATCATGATGAACAGCGCTCCCACGTACTTAAGGTCGGCGGCGAGGCCGAACACGGTTGTCAGCTCCACGAAGATGCCCACGATGATGGACCCGATCAGTGCGCCAAAGACGGTTCCGAGTCCGCCGAGGGTGACCCCGGCGAAGATCAGGAGGAGGATGGCGGAGCCCATATCGAAGGTGACGCCGGGCCGGTAGTAGGCCCACAGGATGCCGCCAAGGGATGCGAGCATGCCGCCGGTGATCCATACCAGCCGGATCACGCCGTCCACATCGATGCCCGAGGCCGCGGCGAGTGCGGGGTTGTCCGCCACGGCACGGGTGGCCTTGCCGAGCCTGGTCTTGAGCAGCACAATGCCGATGAGTGCGATCACCACTGCGCTGATGCCAAGCGACCAGAGGTTGTTGGGCGAGATGGATACCGGGCCCAGCTGGATTTCGGGGCTCTGGGCAAACGGCAGCTGTTGGGTGGCGCCGCCGAAGTAGAACTGGATCACGTAGCGGACGGCCAGGGCGAGGCCGATACTGACGATCATCATGGGCACGAGGCCTGTACCGCGCCGACGCAGCGGTCGCCACAAGCCCCTGTCCTGGGCGTACCCGAACAGGCCGCCGCCCAGCAGGGACAGGATCAGTGCCAGCCAGAACGGAAGGCCGATGGCATTGAACGCGAACACCAGAACGGCACCCAGCGTCACCATCTCGCCGTGGGCGAAGTTGGTCAGGCCCGTGGTGCCGAAAATCAGCGACAGCCCAACTGAAGCCAGGGCGAGGAGGAGCCCGAAGCTCAACCCCGCCACAAGGCGGTTGAGGAGGTTCTGTCCAAAGTCCTGCTGCTGGACCACGATGCCTTTGCCAAACGCAAAGATCACCGACAGGTTGGAGGTCTGGCTGAAGGTGACATCGCGCGGGTTTTCCTGGCCTTCGGCCAGCGTGATGCCTTCAGGCAGGGTGGATTCGTCCAGCTCAACGGTGTACGTGCCCTGTTCGGGTACGCCGATGTTCCAGGAGCCATTCGCCGCTGACTTGGCAGTGCCCGTGAAGTCGCCCTTTGTTGCGGTGATGGTCACGTCCGCCAGGGGAGCGCGGGTGTCATCGCGGAGGAATCCACTGATGTTGTTCTGGAAGGTCTGGTTCGACGGGGATGGTGTCGGTGACGGGGAAGTGGCCTGGGACGCCGGGGCGGCCACCAGGAGGATTGCCAGGATGGAAGCACTGATGGCTCCCAACAGTCTCAGCAACCCTCGGCGTCCTCTTGCCGGCAGGCCTTGGGGTGTACTTCTCAAATTGATAACCTCCACTTGGGGGCGGTCCCGGCTGCGCCGTTGCAGCCGCTGCGAACGGATGCAAGGTTGGGAGGCGCCATCTGGCCCGGCGCCGTCACGCGTGTGAGTTCCGTCACCCTGCTTGGCTTATGCTACAGCGCGCAAGAACCCGCAAATGCCTTGGTCAGGGCGTTGATGGTAGCGATCGGATAACAACTGTGCAGCCCTTTACGGCAGCAGCGGGCGGAACTCCCCAAGAAACCTTTGTTGAGTCACGGTGTTTTCCGGGCAGCCTCCGAGCCCGTTTGATCCACACGGGCAGCTGCTCCTGCCGAGAACAGGGTCACGGTTGCATTGCACCGGGATGAATTCGGGAACTTTCAAGGGTGCATCGACGTGGAAATTGGTAGCGTAAACCTTAAGGTTCACATCACACCCACAATGGAGGAATCCCGCAATGGCACTTGGCGGCAACCCGATCTTCAACGGAAAGAGCTTCCGTGGAGCCACCCAGGCACCGCCTGTCCCGCAGGCTCCCTACGGCAACGCTCCCTACGGCCAGGCCCCTTATGGACAGCCTTACGGCCAGCAGCCCTATGGCCAGGTTCCCTACGGCCAGCCTGCATACGGCCAGCAGGGCTGGAACGCCCAGCCGCAGAACATGACCGACGAACAGCTGCAGCAGATGTACAACCAGCCTGCTGCAGGCCCGGCGGACACCGGCCGGATGACCTTCGACGACGTCATCGTCAAGACCGCAGCCTGCCTCGGCGTGCTGCTCGTCGGCGCCGCGGTGACAATGTTCGTCAGCATGGGCCTCGCGTCACTCCTCATGATCGTCGGCGCCTTGGGCGGCTTCGTTCTGGCCCTCGTCAACACGTTCAAGAAGCAGCCTTCACCGGCACTGATCCTTGCTTATGCAGGCCTGGAAGGCCTCTTCCTCGGCGGCCTCACCCGGGTCCTGGACACCATGTACCCGGGAGTGGGGCTTCAGGCCGTCCTCGGCACGCTGTCCGTCTTCACCGTGACGCTCCTCCTCTTCAAGAGCGGCAAGGTACGCGCCACGCCAAAGGCCATGAAGTTCTTTATGATCGCCATTGTTGGCTACGCGCTGTTCTCCGTGGTGAACCTCGTCATGATGATGACGGGTCTGACCACTGAGCCGTTCGGGCTGCGAAGTGGCATCATCGGCATCGCCATCGGCATCCTGGCCATCGGTCTCGCGGCCTTCTCGCTGGTCATGGACTTCACCAGCATTGAGGCCGGCGTCCGCAGCGGTGCTCCGCAGCGCTTCTCCTGGACGGCCGCTTTCGGCCTGACCGTCACGCTGGTCTGGCTGTACGTGGAGATCATCCGCCTGCTGGCCATCCTGCGCGGGGACGACTAGCACCCAGGCGGCGCCGCCGTCGTCGTCTGTTCCTTAACAATGAAGGCCCCACCTCACGGTGGGGCCTTCATTAGTTCCTGCGCCAGTGTCTTGGCGCCCTACGCGATGCGCGTGGCACCCGCGGCAGGCGAAACCGTGAAAATGTCCGGTGCCGTGAAGCCCGCCCGGGCAAAGGCCTGTACGACGGCGTCGCGCACCTTTTGCTCGGAGCCGGCAGGGGTGAGCGCGATCGCCGCTCCACCGAAACCGCCGCCGGTCATCCGGGCGCCAAGTGCGCCACTGGCCCGCGACGTGTCCACGGCGAGGTCCAGCTCGGGGCAGGAGATTTCAAAGTCGTCGCGCATGGAAGCGTGGCTCGCATCCAGCAGGTGTCCGATGGCTGACGGGCCCTGCTCCGCGAGAAGTTCCACGGTTTGGAGGACCCGGTCGTTTTCGGTGACAACATGCCGGACCCGCCGGAACGTCACTTCGTCCAGGAGTCCGCTGGCTTCCTCCAGGTCTCCCACCTGTACATCACGCAGTGCCTTGACACCCAGGACCTGGGCGCCGAGCTCGCATGACACACGCCGCGAGGCATAGCCGCCGTCAGAGTGCGAGTGTGAAACCTTTGTGTCGATGACGAGCAATACCAGGCCGGCGGGCTCCGTCTCGAAGGGAACCAGCCGGGCGGTCTGGTCCCGGCAGTCCAGGAACACCGCGTGGCCCTGTGAACCGCGCAGTGACGCTGACTGGTCCATGATTCCGGTGGGGGCTCCCACGAAGTCATTTTCGGCCTGCTGGGTGGCCAGGACCATCTCCTGCGCCTCCAGTCCCGCCCCGGTCAGTTCGTTCAGGGCGGTGATGACGGCGCATTCGATGGCGTGGGACGAGGAGAGCCCTGCCCCGAGGGGGACGTTCGAGTCCAGCAGGAGGTTGATGCCCGGCACATCGATACCGCGCCTGCGGAGCGCCCAGATGACGCCGAGTGGGTACTTTGTCCAGCCCTTGGCGGAGCCGGGCTCGAGGGAATCAAGCGTGGTGGTGACAATGCCCTGGTCGCCGTAGGTGGACAGCAGCCGGGCCGTGGAATCGGAGCGCACTCCAACGGCCACCCGGGCAGTGCGGTCGATGGCAAAAGGCAGGACAAAGCCGTCGTTGTAGTCCGTATGCTCCCCGATCAGGTTGACGCGCCCCGGTGCCTGCCAGATGCCGGCAGGAGCGCTTCCGAACTCGTGCGTGAACCGGGCGGCGAGGTCCTGGGTGCCGGCTGCGGCGGCGAGGGGATCAGGTGCGGTGCTCACGCGGGGGCTCCTTCGGGCGCGGCGGCCAGGACGGCCGGGAAGGCTGCGGACGGCGGAACGGACACGGCGCGCAGGCGTTCGGCCACGCTTTCCGGGGTGGTGTCATTGATGAACGCGCCCATCGCTGCCTCCGAACCGGCAAGGTACTTCAGCTTATCGGCAGCACGCCGGGGTGACGTGAGCTGCAGGTGCAGATAGCCCGCAGCGCGCAGCGCCGGCTCCAGGGGAGCCTGGTGCCAGGCGGAAATGTACGGCGTGGGAGTGGGATACAGGGCATCCAGGCGTTTGAGCAGGTCGAGGTAGACGTGCGCCAGCTCATCCTTCTCTTCTCCGCTCAGGGCCGCCAGGTCCGGAACGTGGCGGTGCGGAACCAGATGGATTTCCAGCGGCCAGCGGGCCGCGAACGGGACGTAGGCACTGAAGTTCTCGCCTTCCATGACCATCCTGCTGCCATCCTCGCGCTCCGCCCTCAGCAGTGAGCCGGTCAGGGTCTCCCGGCCGTCCTGCGCATCGTAGAACTTGCGTGCAGCTGCGCCGAGGACGCCCGCCCGGGGAGTGACATAGGGGTAGGCGTAGATCTGGCCGTGGGGATGGTGCAGAGTGACACCGATATCCGCGCCACGGTTTTCAAACGGGAATACCTGTTTGATCCCCGGCAATGCGCTCAGGGCGGCGGTCCGCTGTGCCCAGGCCTCGATCACCGTGCGGGAGCGGACCTCGCTGAGCCCGCTGAAGGAACCTGTGTGCTCGGGCGTAAAGGACACCACCTCGCAGCGGCCGTAGGCCGGACCCTTCGTTCCCCACGTGGCCTGGTCCGGGACGGGGCCGACGGCCGGGCCGAGGGACGGGAAGCGGTTCTCGAAGACCACCACATCGTAATCGGCGGCCGGAATTTCCGAGGGGTTGCTGCTGGTGGTGGGGCAGATGGGGCACTGGTCTGCGGGAGGAAGGTGGGTCCGGGACTGCCGGTGGGCCGCGACGGCCACCCATTCTTCAGTCAAAGCGTCGAAGCGGACTTCTCCCGGCTCACCGCGCGGAGGCAGGCCACGGTGGTCGGTGGTGAACTCGGCTGCCCGCGGGGTGCTGGTGCCGGCGTCATCGAAATAAATCAGCTCCCGGCCGTCCGAAAGTCTGGTGCTGGTGGTCCCTGTCATAGAAGAAGTGTCGCACATTCGCTCAAAAAAGAATAGTTAACAACAAAAGACAACATGTCGGGCTGGAGCGACCCGGCGTGGCCGCGGTACGGTAATGCCCATGACATCGACTTCCTCCCAGGATTCCCTTGCCGGTTCCAACACCCAGGCCTACGCGACGGGCCGGCAGTACGAGCTCCGGCGCGGCGACGCGTTGGCTGTCGTCACCGAACTTGCCGCCGGCCTCCGCTCGTTCACCAGGGGAAATGTGCTCCTGACGGAGACTTACGGCGATGACCAGATCCCGCCCGGCGCAACGGGAATTACGCTGGCGCCCTGGGCCAACCGGGTGGAGGACGGAACGTGGTTCCTTGATGGCAAGAAGCAGCAGCTGGACATCACCGAAGTGTCCCGGAACAACGCAAGCCACGGCCTGCTCCGCAATGCCGCCTACGCTCTGGTAGACGAGTCACAGCACTCCGTCTCCCTGGAAGCAACCATCTTTCCGCAGCACGGCTACCCCTTTCTGGCGCGGCACCGCGTCCAGTACCTGATAAACGATGACCTGGGGCTGGTGGTGCGCCAGACCCTGACCAACCACGCCAAGGCATCCGCCCCCTTTGTCCTGGGCGCCCACCCGTACCTCCGCCTGGGTGACACGCCCATCGAGGAGCTGGTGCTGACCGTTGCCGCCGATACCCAACTGCTGGTGGACGACCGGCTCATTCCCCGCAGCAGCGCTCCCGTAGAGGGGGACACGGACTTCCGGGCGGGCAAGCATATCGCCGACCTCAGTGTTGATGTTGCCCTCACCGACCTGCAGCGTGAAGCAGGCAAAGCCCGGCACACCCTTGCCTCGGCTGACGGGCAGAGCGTGAGCCTCTGGCAGGACGAAGCATGCGAATATGTCCACGTCTATGTGAGCACCCTGTACCCCGGCCGCAGCCGCGCAGTCGCCGTCGAACCCATGACCGGACCTGCCAACGCCTTCAACTCCGGCGACGGCCTCCGCTGGCTGGCGCCGGGCGAATCCTTCACCATTGAGTGGGGAATTGACTACAGCCCTGGTGGGGCCGGATAGCAGTTTCCCATTAGGGGACGGCTGGGGAAGTATTAGGCTATGACGCCAACCGGGGATCCCGTACCGCCCACCAGCCCATCCCCATTGCAGCAACAGCCTGCTGACGTGCCGCCGTTGAGGGTTCGTACGGACCGTGAACTGGACCAGGACATTCCCTATGGAATCCGGATAGCCGCATCGTGGGCATGGCGGCTTGGACTCATCCTCCTGGTGGGTGGGGCCCTGGTTTGGCTGCTGAGGGGGATCAGCTTCCTCATCATCCCCGTTATGGTGGCCGCTCTGTTGGCCGGCCTCTTGAACCCGGTGGTGGGGTGGCTCAAGCGCGACCGGGTGCCGGCAGGCCTGGCCGTAGCCATCACCGTGCTGGGCTTCCTGGGCCTGATTGCGGGAGCGCTGGCGCTGGTGGGCAGGCAGCTCATCGTCGGTTTCGGGGAACTCTGGTCCGAGGCGCTGACCGGAATAAGGCAGATCCAGGACTGGCTGTCAGAGGGGCCCCTCCACCTGACCGCAGACCAGATTGACCAGTACCTGCAGGAAGCAAGTACCGCGCTGCAGGACAACAGCAGCAGCATCCTCAGCGGGGCCCTTTCCTTCGGCAGCACTGCAGGGCATTTTGCCGCGGGACTCATCCTTGCGCTCTTCGTCCTGATCTTCTTCCTGCTGGAAGGCGACAGGATCTGGGCGTTCCTGGTGCGGCTGCTTCCCAAAAAGGCCAGGGCCGCAACGTTTGGGGCCGGGCGCAAGGGCTGGTCATCCATGGTGAGCTACGCCCGCATCCAGATGTTCGTTGCGTTCGTGGATGCCGTGGGCATCGGTGTGGGAGCGGCCATCATCGGCGTTCCGCTGGCGCTTCCGCTGAGCGTGCTCGTGTTCATAGGCTCGTTCATTCCGATTGTTGGTGCCCTGGTCACCGGCGCCATCGCCGTGCTGCTGGCCCTGGTGGCCAACGGCCCGGTGAACGCCCTGATCATGCTGGCCATCGTGCTGCTGGTCCAGCAACTGGAGAGCCACATCCTGCAGCCCCTCGTCATGGGCAAGGCCGTGGCGCTGCACCCGGTGGCCGTCATCCTCTCCGTGGCCGCGGGTTCCTACCTGGCCGGAATCCCCGGCGCCCTGTTCTCGGTGCCCATCCTCGCCGTCGCAAATTCCGCCATTCGCTACATTGCCGCCAGAACGTGGGAACATGAACAAGTGCCGGCAACGCCGCTGGTGGCTGGCGCGCCGGCGGACAACACGATTAAGCACGTCGAGCCGCCGGAGCCGATCCAACGCGGCAGGGACGCCGTTACCGGCACGACAGCAGAACATCCTGATGCCCGCACCTCAGCGGAGCGGGGCACCGGGGACGAATCCAGAGGAGAATAGTCCGTGAACATCCTTGAAACCCTTCCCGTCACACTGGACGATGTCCTGGAGGCGCAGAAGCTGCTTGACGGGATTATTGCGCGCACGCCTGTGGAATCGTCCAGGGCCCTGGGGGCCATGGTGGGCGGCGACGTGTACTTCAAGTGCGAAAACCTCCAACGGGCAGGATCGTTCAAGGTCCGGGGCGCCTACGTGCGCATGGCGCGGCTTTCCCCGGAGGAGAAGAAGCGGGGAGTGGTGGCGGCATCGGCCGGCAACCATGCCCAAGGCGTGGCCGTGGCCGCCAAGAGCCTGGGCATCAAAGCCCGGATCTACATGCCGCTGGGCGTCGCGCTGCCGAAGCTTGCTGCCACCCGCAGCCACGGCGCCGAAGTGATCCTGCACGGCCACAATGTCGACGAAGCGCTCGCGGAAGCCCAGCGCTACAGCAACGAGACCGGCACGGTGTTCGTCCACCCCTTTGACAATGTGGATGTTGTTGCCGGCCAGGGCACCCTGGGGCTTGAGATCCTGGAACAGGTGCCCAACGTGGACACGGTCCTGATGGGCGTCGGCGGCGGCGGGCTGCTGGCCGGTGTCGCCGTCGCCATCAAGGCGCGGGCAAAGGAGCTGGGCCGGGAAATCCGCATCATTGGCGTCCAGGCGGAAAACGCCGCAGCCTACCCGCCGTCGCTGGCGGCTGACGCGCTGGTACCCCTGAAGAAGGTGTCCACCATGGCGGACGGCATTGCCGTGGGGCGTCCCGGCCAGCTGCCGTTCAGCATCATCCGCGAACTGGTGGATGACGTGGTCACCGTCAGCGAAGACTCATTGGCCCGTGCGCTGATCTTCCTGCTGGAACGGGCCAAGATGGTGGTGGAACCCGCCGGGGCCGTAGGAGTGGCAGCACTCATGGACGGCAAAATCGAAAATCCCGGAACCACCGCAGTGGTTCTCTCCGGCGGCAACATCGACCCGATGCTGATGCTCAAGGTCATCCAGCGCGGCCTTTCCGCCGCGGGGCGTTATATGACCGTCCGCATGATGCTGGACGACCGCCCGGGTTCACTGGCCACCATCGCCAGGATCATTGCGGAGAACGATGCCAACGTGACGGGCCTTGACCATACCCGGGTAGGCGGCTCCATCAGCATGGGGGACGTCTCCATCACGGTGAACCTCGAAACCAAGGGCCACCAGCACGGTGAGCAGGTCCTCAGCGCGCTCCGTGCCGAAGGCTTCCAGCCAATCGTGGTGCATTAGGACGCGCCATGGCCGGACTGATGGGTTTCGGGCAGCGGCAGACCGTGGCCGCAAGGGCCAAAGGCGGCCTCCTGGTATTGGGCGCCTTCGTGGTCCTGCTGTTTGTTATCGAGCTGTTCAACATGGTGATGCTGCGTTCGCTCAACAGCACGTTCGGCCTTCGGCCGCGCAGCGCCGACGGGCTGCTGGACATCTTCACGTTTCCGCTCCTGCACGCGAACCTGAACCATCTGCTGTCCAACAGCCTGCCGCTGATCATCTTTGGCTTCCTGGTGTTCCTCTCGGGCCTCCGGGTGTTCCTGACGGCGCTGGCATTCAGCTGGCTGGGATCCGGCCTTACCGTGTGGCTGATCGGCGACGGCGGCATCACCGTGGGGTCGTCAGGCCTCGTCTTCGGGCTGTTTTCATTCCTGCTTGTCCGCGGCTTCTTCAACCGGAGCTGGCGCCAAATCCTGTTGGCCGTGGTCCTCTTCATGGGTTACGGAAGCATCCTTCTGGGAGTCCTGCCCATCGTGGCCGGCTTCGTCTCCTGGCAGGCCCACCTGGGCGGTGCGGCCGGGGGAGTGGTGGCGGCCCTGCTCCTGCGCCCGCGGACCGGCAGGACGCCGTAAAGGGGCATCCCCGAATGACCCCATAAACGAAGAGCGCCGGCCGTCCCCAGGGGACGGCCGGCGCTTTTGGTGCGCGGGAAACTAGCCTGCGTACGGCTTGGCGGACAGGATCTCCACCTTGATGTCCTTGCCGTTCGGAGCAACGTAGCTCAGCGTGTCGCCTTCCTTGTGGCCGAGGATGGCCGCACCCAGCGGTGACTTTTCGCTGAAGACGTCCAGGTCCGAGTCGCCGGCGATTTCACGCGAGCCCAGGAGGAAGGTCTCTTCGTCGCCTGCGATCCTCGCGACGACGATCATGCCTGGCTCAACGATTCCGTCGTCTGCAGGAGCCTCGCCCACATGGGCGTCGCGGAGCAGCGCCGTGAGCTGGCGGATGCGGGCTTCGATCTTGCCCTGTTCCTCCTTGGCCGCGTGGTAGCCGCCGTTCTCCTTAAGGTCACCCTCCTGCCGGGCTGCTTCAATCTTCTGGACGATCTCCGCCCGGCCAGCGCCGGAAAGGTGGTCCAGCTCTGCCTTCAGGCGGTCAAAAGCTTCCTGGGTGAGCCAGGCTGCAGCTGCGCTGTTGGTGGTAGACACGGACTTCTCCTCTAATGGTCCTACATGCAAAAGACCCCGCCACGGTGGCCACTTGTGGAACAGCAACCAGCTCAGCGGGGTAAAGGTATTGCTCCATTGTAGTCAATCCCGCGGACTTATCCCAACAATGGAGCGGCGCACATCACATGTCTTACGCTGTTCCGTCAGCTATCCAGCAGCTGTCCACCACGCCGGACACAGAAAGCGACTCGGTGCGCACGGCCACCCGCTGCGAAACTGTCCTGCCGCCGTCGGCCGTTCCTTCAGCTGCGTCCGAGGGGATATCCACCACTTTCCAGCCGACCACCGCGTACTTTGAATCGAGCGCCTTGATGGCGCACTTGACGGCGGTCCCCGGCTCGCGGGTCACCTGGAAGTCCACCTCAGCAAGGGTGGCATCGGGAGTGGTGTATCCCACGTCCTTGAACGTGACGTCCGTCAGCGAGTTGGACGTGGAAACCCACGCCATGAAGCCGATTCCTCCGGCCAGGGCCACACCCGCAATGGTGCGCTTGGCGGCGGGCGTCAAGCCGCGCTTTTTAGCACCATAGCGATTGGCTAGGCTAGTGTCTGCGGGCGCGGTTGGAGCCGGCTGGTCCGGGGAAGTCACCAGACCAGTTTAGTGCCCTTTCCGCCGGGGCCGGTTGCAGCGGCGACCGGCAGCAGTCCACCCCCGTTCCCCGTCCATCCAGCAGCACTTGGCAAAAGATGAATTAGGAGCCGTCCTTCCATGACAGCGTCCAGCAACTCCCCGGCACCGCTACGGCTGCTCGCAGTCCACGCCCACCCGGATGATGAATCCAGCAAGGGCGCTGCGACCATGGCCATGTATGCCGCTTCTGGCGTGGATGTCATGGTTGCCACGTGCACGGACGGTTCCCGCGGGGACATCCAAAACCCTGCGGTGGAGGGCGAACCGCACCCGAAGCGGGACATGGCAGGGGCCAGGCGGCTGGAAATGGACCGGGCCGCCGCCATATTGGGCATCAGGCAACGCTGGCTGGGTTTTGTTGATTCCGGGCTCCCTGAGGGCGACCCGCTGCCTCCGCTGCCTGCGGGTTCCTTCGCCACCCTGCCCCTGCACCATGCTGCAGCACCGCTGGTGAGGCTGGTGCGGTCCTTCAAGCCCCACGTCATCCTCAGCTACGACGAGAACGGCGGGTACCCCCACCCGGACCACATCATGGCGCACCGGGTTGCCGTTGAAGCCTTCGATTCCGCCGGTGACCCCGCCCGCTACCCGGAGGCGGGGGAGCCGTGGGAGCCCAGCAAGCTCTACTATGACCGGGCCTTCAGCCCCGAGCGTTTCCGTGCGCTGCACTTCGCGCTGGAAGAGGCCGGCCTGCAGTCCCCTTACGCCGAGCGCCTGGCCGCGTGGCTGGAGTCCGACGCCGAGGGGCACACCCCGCCGCCGGCTCCGCACCCCACCACCACGCAGGTGGACTGCGGGGATTTCTTCGAAGTGCGCGACGACGCCCTCCGGGCCCACCGGACGCAGGTGGATCCGCTGGGGTTCTTCTTTGCCGTCTCGGCTGAAATGCAGCGGCGCGCCTGGCCGTGGGAGGACTACTCGCTGATCCGCTCCCGGGTACCCTCGGAGCTCCCGGAAAAGGATCTGTTCGCGGGGCTAAGATAGAACCGCAGGCAATTTCTATGCCGCGTAGAAGATAGGTTCAGGCCCTGTGGCCGTGCTGTCCGCCGCCTGCTGCAACCCGTTCCACAGAAGGTATTAAACGTGCATCGTCTGCTCCTCAGCCTGGCCACAACCCCCACACCGCTGCCCACTCCCACCCTGCGGGAAGGCATCTCGGAGGATCAGGTGACGCCGGGCCTCCTGGGCTTCATCATGACCGCCTTCTTCGTGGTGGCCACCGCACTGCTGATCGTCGACATGGTGCGGCGGATCCGCAGGGTGCGGTACCGTGCCCAGGTGGAGGAGGACCGCCTCGCGGCCGCTGCCGCCGCCGACGTGCAGGCGTCCGACGCCCAGGACGGGCTCAATGCCCCCGAACCCGGCCGGTCCGACGGCGACGGGAACGGCATTGCCCCCGGCCAGTCCCGGCCGCGGGAGTAAGGCGCCCGGACTCTCCGCTTTCCGCCTGCCGCAGCTCAGCCCAGCACTGCCAGGGTGATGGCCGTGAAGTGGGCCGCGAAGGCAAAAACGGTGAAAGCGTGGAAGAGCTCGTGGAAGCCGAAGTGGTGGTAGCTGATGTTCGGTTTCTTCAGGGCGTAGAAGATTGCGCCGGCAATGTAGAGGGCGCCGCCGACGCAGATCAGCGCGGCTGACGGAACGCTGGCCTGGAAGAACTGCGGAAGGTAAAACAAGGCGCCGCAGCCCAGCGCAATGTAGATGGGAACGTACAGCCAACGCGGCGCGTCCGTCCACAGGAGCCGGAACAGCACGCCAAGGATGGCTCCGGACCAGATGACCCACAGCAGCAGGACCGCCTGCGGACGGTCCAGGAGGGTCCAGGCCAGCGGGGTATAGCTGCCCGCGATCACCAGCATGATGTTGGTGTGGTCCAGCCTTTTGAGGACCATTTTTACGCCGGGGGACCAGTTGCCACGGTGGTAGATCGCGCTGATCCCGAAGAGCAGCACGCCGGTGGCGGCGTAGATGGCTGATGTGACCTTGCGGTCCGGCGTCGGAGCCAGCGCCACCAGGACAATCCCGGCGATGAGGGCCAGCGGTGCTGTGACGGTATGGATCCAGCCGCGCCACTTTGGCTTGATCATCAGCAGCTCAGCGAGCCTGACTGCAGCGTCGTCCACCGCACCGGTTTCAGGGTTTGCTTCCGCCGGATGTCCCTTCGGCTCCGGCACGTGCGGGGTATCCGGAGAGTCGCTCTTCATCGCTCCAGAATAACTTACGCCCCGGTAAGTTACTGGCGGGTAGTGTCTCATCCTTCGGCCGCCGGTTCCCGGTGGAACTGCCACTGCCCAGGCTGGCGGTAGCCTAGGATGTGGCAAGTACGTACAGCAAGGAAGTCAGGTGAGTGGACGCGTGGAGTTGCCCGGGTTCCTCTACGGCTTTTACGAGCGCAGGCTCCTCAAAGACCTATCCCGGGACCGGATCCCGCGCCACATCGGGGTCATGGTGGACGGCAACAGGCGGTGGGCCAAGCAGTTCAACGCCCCCACCAGCCAGGGCCACCAGGCCGGCGCGGACAAGATCCATGAGTTCCTGGGCTGGTGCCAGGAGCTCGGCGTCAAGGTGGTCACGCTCTACATGCTGTCCACGGACAACATGAACCGCTCCAGCGAAGAGCTGGACCTCCTGATGGGCATCATCGCCAACACCCTGGACCGTCTGGACGAGGACTCCAACATCTCCGTCCACGCGATGGGGGCGCCCGAACTGCTTCCCGAATACCTCGCCGAGCGCCTCAACAAGCTGACTGCGCGCACGCCGGTCCGCGAAAAGATCCACGTCAACGTTGCAGTGGGCTATGGCGGGCGCCGGGAAATCGTGGACGCCGTGCGCGAACTCCTGCGCGACGCCATGGCCAAAGGCAAGGACATCCCGCAGCTTGCCGACGAGCTGAGCGTGGACGACATTTCCCGCTTCCTCTACACCCGCGGGCAGCCGGACCCTGACCTGGTGATACGGACTTCCGGCGAGCAACGGCTCTCGGGTTTCCTCATGTGGCAAAGCGCCTACAGCGAGTTCTACTTCTGCGAGGCGCTCTGGCCCGCCTTCCGCAAGGTGGACTTCCTGCGTGCCCTCCGCGACTACGCGGGCAGGCAGCGGCGCTTCGGCTCCTGACATCCCCCATTCACTGCGAGTTCACGCAAGCGCAACAGGAATCGCCGCGTAATGGTTGCGGAAATTACTTGGGGTGGAATTACGTTATATCCATCAGCAGGCAAAACCGCCGGCTGATCGGGGAGGCCAGTACATGGAGCGAAACATCGCACCGGTTGTATGGGAGGCCGGACCCGGCCTCGTGGCCGAGCCGCCTCACCAATAACAAATCCGGGCTGGCGCCCGGGGCTGGAGTCGATGTGGCTACTTCTGAACAACTGCCCGAGGTCGTCTTTGACCAGGGAGGGAAAGCTACCTCTCGCGCCATGCGAGCCACCACACAAACCGGCGCAGCAACGGATGCTGCGGCCGGTTTTGCCGTCTCCGGAAAGGAAGCCGACATCCACACCTTCGTGATCGACACCTCGGTCCTGCTGTCCGACCCCCGCGCACTGCTTCGCTTCGCCGAACACGAAGTCATCGTCCCGGTGGTGGTAATCACCGAGCTTGAGGCCAAGCGGCATGATCCCGAACTCGGCTACTTCGCACGCAAGGCACTCCGGCTCCTCGACGACCTCCGGGTCAAACATGGCGGCCTCAACCAGCCCATCCCCATCGGAGACGACGGCGGCACCCTCATGGTGGAGCTGAACCACATTTCCGCAGAGGTGCTGCCCCTGGGCTTCCGCAGCGGCGACAACGACAGCCGCATCCTCGCCGTAGCCAAGAACCTCTCCAACGAGGGCCGGGACGTTACGGTAGTGTCCAAGGACCTGCCGATGCGGGTCAAGGCCTCTGCCATGGGGCTCACCGCCGACGAGTACCGCAACGAGCTGGTCAAGGATTCAGGCTGGACAGGCGTTGCCGAGGTTGAAGCCAACGAACAGGAGATCTCCACCCTGTATGGCCATGAGCCCGTCTTCATCCCCGCAGCAGCCGAGTTGCCGGTCAACACCGGACTCGTCCTGCTCTCCAACCGGGGCTCCGCCCTGGGCCGGGTAGGCCCCGACAAGCAAGTCCGCCTGGTGAAGGGCGACCGGGACGTCTTCGGCCTCCATGGCCGGTCCGCCGAACAGCGCCTGGCCATCGACATGCTGATGGATCCCGCCGTCGGAATCGTATCGATCGGTGGCAGGGCCGGCACCGGCAAGTCAGCCCTGGCACTCTGCGCCGGCCTGGAAGCCGTACTGGAACGCCGCGAGCACCGCAAGGTGATCGTCTTCCGTCCCCTGTACGCGGTGGGCGGGCAGGAACTGGGCTACCTGCCCGGCTCCGAGTCCGAAAAGATGAATCCCTGGGCCCAGGCCGTTTTCGACACCCTCGGCGCGCTCGTCAGCCAGGAAGTGGTGGAGGAGGTCATGGACCGCGGCATGCTCGAGGTCATGCCCCTCACCCACATCCGCGGCCGCTCCCTCCATGACGCCTTCGTCATCGTGGACGAGGCCCAGTCCCTCGAAAAGAACGTCCTCCTCACCGTCATGAGCCGCATCGGCCAGAACTCCAAGATCGTCCTGACCCACGACGTCGCCCAGCGCGACAACCTCCGCGTCGGACGCCACGACGGAATCGCCGCCGTCGTCGAAACCCTGAAAGGACACCCGCTCTTCGGCCACGTCACCCTGACCCGCTCCGAACGCTCGCCAATAGCAGCCCTGGTGACAGAACTGCTCGAAGGCTAAGTCTCCTGGAGGAAGGGCCGTGGTTCCGTTCGCGGGCCACGGCCCTTCTGCGCCTTGAGTGCGTTGAGGTGCTTGGATCCGCCGGGCCACGGCCCTTGCGTGCGTTGCCGTGGTCGGGTTCGTCCGCCCCGAGTCCTTCGCCGTCGCTTAGACACCTCCCGCCGCGCCGCTTCGGTCGCTGGGCGACCTGCGCGCCGCTCTGGTCGGCGATGCGCTCCTACACGAAGGACTCGGACCGGCCGCGTGCCAAGGCGCGCCATCGGCGTCGAGAGGCACAAGCCTGGTCACGGGCCTTCTCGTAGGAGCGCATCGCGGCGCATCGGCTGCCGGAGGTCGCCCAGCGACCGCAGGTGGCCCTATGCGTCGTGTCTAAGCGACGGAGAAGGACCGTGGCCTGGCGAACCCAGCCACGGCGCCGCAACTCAACCCGACGGCGAAGCGCTGGGGGCGGACGAACCCGGCCACAACGCAGCGGACGGACCCGGCCACGGCAACGAGATCAGGTGACCTTCAGGAACGCTGCTGCTGCTTCGTGGCCCTCTACGCGGAGGGTCCAGTCGGGGCGTTTGAAGGTCTCGGGGGTGAGGCGGACGTGCTGGACTGTTTCGGCCTTGGTGCCCCAGGCCTTGCGGGTGGTTCCGTTGAGCTCGTAGCCGAGGGAGCGGGAGACACCCAGGGAGGCTTCGTTCCAGGCTGCTGCCTCTGATTCGGCGGCGTCGGCGCCGAGCCAGTCGAAGGCGTACAGTGCGACGGCGGCGCGCATCTCCTTGCCCAGTCCCTGCCCCTGGGCGGACTGCTTGAGCCAGGAGCCGGTGGAAACCGTGCGAAGGGTGGCGAAGTCCTTCGCGCCCACGTCCTGGCAGCCCAGGAATTCCCCGCCGCGCCAGATGCCCAGGAGCAGGGTCCAGCTTTCGGGGGTACATTCCGCGCGGCACTTCCAGTACCAGCGGGCCATGTTGGGGCCGAGCTCCTCTGCGGGAAGCTCGGCCCACGGGGTGCTGAACGGGTTCCTGCCGGCTTGGTGGATGCCGCTGCGGGCCGCGGCCACGGCGCTGGGGATCTCGTCGTCTGTGATCGGGCGGAGTTCGAGCCGTGGGGTGGCCAGCCTGAGGTCGAAGAGTGGCCAGACGGAGCTCAGCGTAGTCATCAGCGAAGCCTAGCGGATGGCGGGGATCGGGGTCAGGCCGGGACATCCCAGCTGATGTGCCGCCGCACGTCCGTAAGGTTCATCGATTCGGCCAGGAACAGGTCATCGAGCATATACTCGTCAACGGCGATGATCCGGAGCCAGTGGCCGTATTCTTCGCTCGCGGGTTCCAAGGACTGGCTGGCCACGCAGACCCCGGTGCCCAGGTCCACCCGGATGCGGGACGGCCCCGGAAGGCAGAGGGGCGCTGCGGGGTCACCGGGATGGTAGGCCGCCGTGGGCGTCACAAGTGCCTCGAACGCCGGCCTGCCCTCGTGGTCGACGGTGTGCAGTTCCTGTACCTGGACTGCGTTGCTGCCCGGGAACTCCAGGGGAACCGGTGCGTTGCCGGCGAGTTCCACCGGATCCAGTGCTGCGGAGAAGCGGCCGTTCCCGAATCCTGGCTCCCCGTAGGCTGCCTCGGGCCGGCGCTTGACCAGGCCCGCGTCATCGTAGACGGGGGTGACCAGATGCGGCGGCAGCAGCCAGGATTTCCGGGTGGAACTGACGTAGAAGCCATCCCGTGAGTCGTTGATGCCGGTGGTGCTGTGGAGGACCAGTCCTTCAGGGCTTTCCAGACGGAGTGCTCCCGGCCGGCGCAGCCACGCCCTGACCAGGGGTGCGCCGGGCGAAGGTGCCTCGGCGAAGGGTTCGTCCCAGTACTCAAAGCGCAGGGACTGCCACTTCCATGGCGAGGACCGGCACAGGTTGCGGAACGTGGTGATCGGATCTGCGGGGGATGCGCCGCCGTTCGGATCCGGGCGGTGCCGGCTATCCCATGTCGCCATATCCACAGTTTACGCGGGGGCGGTAGGGCGGCCAGGGGAATTCCAGTAGCATCCGGAGGGTGATCGGACGACTCGGCGAACTGTGGCAGCACAATCCCGTGGCCTTTTGGCTGGTGCTAGCGGCGTGCCTGTACTTTGCCGTGATGGCTGTCCGGCTGACCGTGATCGATGTCCGTCACCATCTCCTGCCCAACCGGATCGTGTTCCCGTCCTATGCCGTGGCCGGTGTGCTGCTGCTGGCGGCGGCTGCTGTGGCGGGTGCTGCCGAGCCGGAGGGTCCGCTTCCCGCCCTTCTCGCCGTTCCGGTGCGGGTGGTGGCCGGAGCCGGGTTGCTGTGGCTCTTCTATTTCGTCCTTCGGGTTGTTTATCCGCCGGGCATGGGGTTTGGTGACGTCAAGCTGGCCGGGGTACTGGGGATGTACCTGGGCTACCTGGGCTGGGGGCACCTTTTTGCCGGTACTTTCCTGGCGTTCCTGCTGGGTGGCCTGTGGTCCATTGCCCTGCTTGCGGCGCGGCGGGGAACGCTGAAGTCCTCCATCCCGTTTGGCCCGTTCATGCTGGCCGGGGCGGCCGCCGCCATGCTGCTGCCCGCCTGAGAAGCAGCACTGGGTAGGCTGGCCGTATGCCTGCGCCTGACTACATCCTGAGTTTGCGGAAGAAGATCGGTAATGCCCCGCTGTGGGTGCCTGCGGTCAGGGGAGTGGTGGTGGACGCTGCGGGCCGCATCCTGCTCGCCCAGCGGGCAGACAACCGGCAGTGGACGCTGATCAGCGGAATACTGGATCCGGGGGAGCAGCCAGCCCGCGGCCTGGTGCGGGAAATCTTTGAGGAAACCGCCGTGGTGGCCGAAGCCGAGCGTGTGGTGTCCGTGGGGGCCGTGGGCCCTTTCACCTACCCGAACGGTGACGTCTGCGAGTTCCTCGACGTGGTTTTTCTCTGCCGGTACATCAGCGGGACTGCAAGGGTCAACGACGACGAATCCCTGGCGGTGGGCTGGTTCGCCATGGATGAACTCCCCGATCTTATGCCGGGGCACCTGACCAGCATCCGGCACGCCCTGGCACCTGCCGAGGCGGTGCACTTCGAACCCTGACGTGCTACTAAAAACAGGGACGCCGCAATCCCCAGGATTGCGGCGTCCCTGTTTCCCGTGCAGTGGCACCCGGCCCGGCCACGGCTGAGGGGAGTACGACGGCGGTCAGCGGCCTTGGGAGACCAGCCCGCCGTCGTCGTCCCTCACGCTGTTTCCGGCCTGGCCGGCAAGCCCGGCGGCAAGAAGCTCGGCTTCCTCACCGCCGACCGCCTCACCGCGCGCCACCATCCCGGCGGTGTCCGAGAGCGGGATCTGCTTGAGCGTGATGGCCAGCAGCAGGGCCACGGCGATAAAGGGCAGCAGGTACCAGAACACCGGGGCAAGGGAGTCTGCGTAGGCGTTGACCACGGCATCACGCAGCTGCTCCGGGAGCTGGGTCAGCGCGTGCGGGTCCAGGGTGCTGGTGGACTGTGCCGCCTGTTCAGCAGATGCGCCGGCGCCGGTGAAAGCACTGGTAAGGGACTCGGACAGCCTGTTGGTGAAAATCGCGCCGAACACGGCCACGCCCATGGCGGCTCCTACCTCGCGGAAGTAGTTGTTGGTGCTGGTGGCGGTGCCGATCTGGCCGGCCGGGACGGAGTTCTGCACCACCAGGACTGTCACCTGCATGATCAGGCCGAGCCCTGCCCCGAAGAAGAACAGCTGGACGCAGATGACCCAGATGGGGGTGGCAGCGGCAAGGGTGGTCATCCACAGCATGGCCGCCATGGTGAGGGCTGCACCCAGGATGGGGTACATCCTGTACTTGCCGGTCTTGGAGATCCGAATGCCCGAGTAGATGGAGGTGCCCATCAGGCCCGCCATCATCGGCAACATCAGCAGGCCCGATTCCGCTGCCGACGTACCGGAGGACATCTGGAGGAAGGTGGGCACGAAGGCCAGCGCCGAAAACATGCCCAGGCCCAGGGTGAAGCCGATGGCCGTGGCGTTGACGAAGATGCGGTTCCGGAAGAGGCTCAGCGGAATGATAGGGTCCTCGGCACGGCGCTCGACCATAACAAAGGCGACAGCCGAGACCAGCAGCCCGGCACCAAAGGCCCAGGTCAACGGGGAATCCCAGCCTTCGTCCTTCTTGCCGCCGAAGTCGGTGAAGAAGATGAGGCACGTGGTGGCGGCGGAGAGCAAAACAACGCCCAGGATGTCGATCCGCTTTTCGGCCTTCTTGTTGGGAAGCGTCAGGGTGAACCAGGCGATGGCGAAAGCGGCGATGCCGATGGGGATGTTGATGTAGAAGGCCCATTCCCAGGTCATGTGGTCCACAAAGAAGCCGCCCAGCAGGGGACCGGCCACCGCGGAGAGGCCGAAGATGGCGCCGAGCGGGCCCATGTACTTGCCGCGGTCCTTGGCGGGCACAATGTCGGCAATGATCGCCTGCGAGAGGATCATCAGTCCGCCGCCGCCCAGGCCCTGGATGGCGCGGAAGATCACAAAGCCCCAGAAATCGGTGGCGAGGGCGCAGCCAACCGAGGCGAGCGTGAATAACGCGATGGCTATCAGGAAGAGGTTGCGGCGGCCCAGGACGTCGCCGAACTTGCCATAGATGGGCATCACGATGGTGGTGGCCAGCAGGTAGGCGGTGGTAATCCAGGCCTGGTGTTCCACCCCGCCGAGCTTCCCCACGATGGTGGGCATGGCGGTGGAGACAATGGTCTGGTCGAGGCTGGACAGCAGCATCCCGGCGATCAGCGCCGAGAAGATGATCCAGATGCGTTTCTGCGTCAGCAGCAGGGGGCCCGGTGGCGGCTTGGTGGCGATACTCATGGTTGTCCTTCTGCGGCGGGGGTTTCAGGGTGTCCGAGGGGCTGGGAGAAGAGCGTGCTGGCGGCCGTGATGTTTTCCATCAGCAGGTCCGGGTAGGGGCGGGTGTTGCCGTCGGAGAAGTAGGCCATGCTGCTCTTGCGGGCGATGGTGCCAAGCAACACCACGGCCATCTGCACCACGGGATGGTCCGCGGCCACGCCTTCCCGGCGGGCGACGTCGCGGGCGAACTGCGCCTCGCGCTGCTCGGTGATGCCGATGATCCTCAGGATCAGCTGGGGCTCTTTCTTGATCACGCCGATCAGCTGCCGGGTGTCCTCCTCGGAGCCGGCCATGCCCTCGGAAAGCCGCAGGGAGAGCCGCACCAGGTCCTGGAACAGGGTGGGGGAGATTTCACCGGGCGGAGACGAGGCGCCGCGCTCGATGAATTCCTCGATGACGTCCGCGGGGATGTCATCGTCCGCGTGGCCAATGATCGCGTCTTCCTTGGTGGGGAAGTAGTTGAAGAAGGTGCGGCGGGAGATGTCGGCGCGCTCGCATACTTCCTCCACCGTGTAGCCGTTAAAGCCATGTTCTGCGGTCAGTGCCCGTGCGGCGGCAGTGATGGCTGCACGTGTGGCGGCGCGCTTCCGTTCGCGGAGCCCGCCCTCAATAACTGCACTTTCTTCCATGGAGTACATTTTTGCACTCGGGGAGAAATAGTGCAAAGTTGCGCGCCTACGACGGCGGGACGGCCGTGAGGCCGAAGGTGCGCCAAGCTGCCATAAACGACGGCGGCCGCCCACCTTCGCTGGGAAGGTGGGCGGCCGCCGTCGTACTTGCTGCGGGTGTCAGGCCTTGTGGGCCGGGGACGTCATGGTGGTGACATCCAGGGCCTTGTCGAGGTCGGCTTCGGAGACCTTGCCTTCGCCGTCACCGACGAAGCCGAGCTTCTCGGTGGCCTGGCGGACGGTGAGGCCTTCGGCCACGGCCGTCTTGGCGATCTTGGCGGCGTTCTCGTAGCCGATGTACTTGTTCAGCGGGGTGACGATGGACGGCGAAGCCTCTGCCAGGAAGCGGGCACGCTCCACGTTGGCCGTGATGCCGTCGATCATCTTGTCGGCCATGACGCGGCTGGTGTTGGCCAGCAGGCGGATGGATTCAAGCAGGTTGGAGGCCATGACCGGGATGCCGACGTTCAATTCGAAGGCGCCGTTGGTGCCGGACCAGGCGATGGCGGTGTCGTTGCCGATGACCTGGGCGGCGACCATGATGGACGCCTCGCAGATGACGGGGTTGACCTTGCCGGGCATGATCGAGGATCCGGGCTGCAGGTCCGGGATGGCGATTTCGCCGAGGCCGGTGTTGGGGCCGGAGCCCATCCAGCGCAGGTCATTGTTGATCTTCATGAAGGAGATGGCGATGTTGCGCAGCTGGCTGGACGCTTCGATGAGGCCGTCGCGGTTGGCCTGTGCCTCGAAGTGGTCGCGGGCCTCGGTGAGCGGCAGGCCGGTGTCCGTGGCCAGGAGCTCGATCACACGCTCCGGGAAGCCTGCCGGGGTGTTGATGCCGGTTCCAACAGCGGTGCCGCCGAGCGGAACTTCGGCAACGCGGGGGAGCGAGGCGTTGATCCGCTCGATGCCGTAACGCACCTGTGCTGCGTAGCCGCCGAATTCCTGGCCCAGCGTGACCGGGGTGGCGTCCATCAGGTGGGTGCGGCCGGACTTGACGACGTCCTTGAACTCAACGGCCTTGCGCTCCAGGGATTCGGCCAGGTAGCCGAGGGCCGGGATGAGATCGTTGATCAGTGCCGAGGTTGCGGCCACGTGCACGGACGTCGGGAACACGTCGTTGGACGACTGGGAGGCGTTGACGTGGTCGTTCGGGTGGACAACCTTGTCGCTTCCGGCAGCCTTGAGGGACCGGGTTGCCAGTTCGGCGATAACCTCGTTGGTGTTCATGTTCGAGGACGTGCCGGAACCGGTCTGGAAGACGTCGATGGGGAAGTCGCCGTCGTACTTGCCGGTGGCTACCTCATCGGCAGCCTCCGCGATCGCCTTGGCAAGCTCGCCGTCGAGCACTCCAAGTTCAGCGTTGGCCTGGGCGGCTGCCTTCTTGACCCGGGCGAGGGCCTCGATGTGGGCGCGTTCCAGGGTCTTGCCGGAGATGGGGAAGTTTTCAACTGCACGCTGCGTCTGTGCACGGTACAGTGCGTTCACGGGGACGCGGACTTCGCCCATCGTGTCGTGTTCAATGCGGAATTCTTCAGTGGAAGTCATGGGGTTAGCTTAGGGCGATCAGCCGCGCCACCGAAAACCGTGAAGAGCATGCTACGGGTCCCGGCAGCGCGGCTTTTGGACGCCTTTTAGAGCTCGCCGATTCCCGAAACAAGGTTCGCGCGGCCCTCCGCAAGGCTGTAGGACAGGCCGATGACGGCAGTCCGCCCTTCCTGGATTGCGTCGGAAATCACACGTGAGCTGTCCACCAGACGCTGCGAGGTCTGCTTCACGTGTTCCACCACCATGTCGTTGACCCCGGTTTCGTTGTTGCGCAGCGAGGTGAGGACGGACGGGGTGATCCGCTCCACAAGGTCCCTGATGAACCCGGTGGGCATCTGTCCGGTCTCCACGGCGGACTTGGTGGCGGAGACGGCGCCGCAGCTATCGTGGCCCAGGACAACGATCAGGGGGACCCCGAGCACGCCGACGCTGTACTCAAGCGAGCCAAGGACGGCGTCGTCAATCACCTGGCCTGCGGTCCGCACCACAAATACGTCACCCAGTCCGACGTCGAAGATGATCTCGGCGGCCAGGCGCGAATCCGAGCAGCCGAAAATCACGGCGAAGGGATGCTGGTTCTCCACCAATGAGGACCGGCGGGAGGCGTCCTGGTTGGGGTGGGAAGTTTCACCGTTGACAAAGCGTTCGTTTCCTTCGCGCAGGCGGCGCCAGGCGAGTGCAGGAGTCAGGTAGGTAGTCACCCTGCTTACCTTAGGGGGCAGTGGTGACCGCAGGTGAAACTGTGACGGCAGGATTGCTGTCGATGGACTTCACGACGGCGTCAGCGAGGGTGGCGAACTCGTCCAGTTCGGCGGCGCCGGACAGGATGACGGTAGTTCCGCGGTAGTCGAGGACCAGGGATTTCTCGCCTTTGCCGGTGTCCCGGAGCTCCCACTCCTGGCCGCCTGCGTTGCGCGAGCCGGTGACCGGCGCGTTGCGGGTCTGCTGCAGCAGCCAGGTGGGGTTGGCCTTGGTGGTCTGCACCAGGGCGATGAACGAATCCTTGGGTGTCAGGAAGCCGACCTCCCACGTGGGCACCCCGCTGCCGGTTCCCGCTTCCCACCGTGCGTAGTTCGGCCTGAAAGCGCCGCCCGTGTCTGGGGCCGCCGGTGTGAATCCCGCCACATCCGCGGCATTCCTGGAGACCGCCGCGACGTCGATGTCCGGACGGTAGCCGTCGCTTTTGGGCAGCGGGTTCATCAGGATGATCGGCAGGAACGCGGCGATGCTCACCACGAGGGCGATGATCATGCCGATCACCGAAGCGTTGGCACGTTTGGCCGCTGCGGCCGGAATGACAGGCTTAACCGGGGCATCCGCGCCCGTTCCACCTGCGCCCTGGCTGCCTGCGGATCCGGCCGGCTCGGGGCTGGGACTGGTCTTTTCCTGCATGTCATTCACCCCTCTATAGTCGCCCATCCGGGGACGCAAGTTCTATTCGGCGCCCTCGGGTGCCCGGCCGCTCCGTTCCTGCACATTGCGCACCCGCGTCATCCGCCGTCCCGGGAGCTATAAGCGCGACTATGATCGGAAGTAGAGGAATCACCGACCGGCTGTTCCGGCTGGGCGGGTTCAATGATCGCCACTCGAAGAAGAGGTTCACGTGTCACCAGCGTCCATGACCCAGAAGTACTCCACGATCTCACCGTCCCTGGCTGTGGGCAACGATGAGCCGGACCGCAACCTTGCCCTCGAGCTTGTCCGGGTTACCGAAGCTGCGGCAATCGCCGGCGGCCACTGGGTGGGGTTCGGCGACAAGAACACGGCGGACGGCGCTGCCGTGGACGCCATGCGCTCCTTCCTGCAGACGGTCCACTTCAACGGCGTTGTGGTCATCGGTGAAGGCGAAAAAGACGAAGCCCCCATGCTGTTCAATGGCGAACGCGTCGGTGACGGCACCGGCCCCGAATGCGATGTGGCCGTCGATCCCATCGACGGAACGCGGCTCACCGCGCTGGGCATCAACAACGCGCTGGCGGTCCTGGCCGTGGCAGAACGCGGTTCCATGTTCGACCCCTCCGCGGTGTTCTACATGGAGAAGCTCGTCACCGGCCCGGAAGCCGCCGACATGGTGGACCTCCGCCTGCCGGTGAAGCAGAACCTCCACCTGATCGCCAAGGCAAAGGGCGTGAAGGTCAACCAGCTCAACGTCATGATCCTGGACCGCGACCGCCACCGCCCGCTGGTCGAGGAAATCCGTGAGGCCGGCGCCCGCACCAAGTTCATCATGGACGGAGACGTTGCCGGTGCCATCGCTGCCGCCCGCTCCGGAACCGGCGTCGACGCCCTGATGGGCATCGGCGGAACCCCCGAAGGAATCGTCGCGGCCTGTGCCATCAAGTCCCTTGGCGGCGTGATCCAGGGCCGGCTGTGGCCCACCAGCGACGAAGAAAAGCAGAAGGCAATCGATGCCGGCCACGATCTGGAACGCGTCCTGTCCACCAACGACCTCGTCTCCAGCGACAACTGCTACTTCGCTGCCACCGGCATCACCGACGGTGACCTCCTGAAGGGCGTCCGCTACTCCAAGGACAAGGTCCTGACCCAGTCCATCGTGATGCGTTCCAAATCCGGGACCATCCGCTTCGTGGACGGCGAGCACCAGGCCAGCAAGTGGGAAGGCTACGCCCGCAAGAGCTGATCCGCGGCCACGCATTCCACCCGGAGCCCCGGAACGCCCAGCGCGTTCCGGGGCTTCGGCGTTAAGCCTTGGTATAGGGTTTAAGCCATGATTCCAGCTGTTGTGCCCTGTACTGACCGCGCCCTTTGGGACGAATACGTCGACCGGTTCCAGGGGCACCCGCAACAGCTCTGGGGCTGGGGCGAGACCAAGGCGATGCACGGCTGGTCCGTGGACCGCGTGCTCCTGAACGACGGCGACAACACGATCGGCTGTGCCCAGCTGCTGATCCGGCGGCTTCCTGTCCCGTTCCGGGCCTTGGTCTACATCCCCAGGGGGCCGATGTGTTCGGTAGAGGACGCTCCCGCCGTCCTCAGCAGCCTTGCGGACCATGCCGCCGCCCGCCACCGCGGCGTTGCCCTGAGCATTGAACCGGACTGGGACAAGGACTCGCCCTACGCGGCCGCCGTGTCCGAAGCCGGTTTCCGGGAGTCCACCAACACGGTCCTGATCCCGCGGACGCTCATCCTGGACCTGCGCAGGTCCGATGACGAACTGATGGCGGAGATGTCCAAGTCCACCCGCGCCAATATCCGCAAGGCAATGCGCAGCGACGTGGAGTTCCGGAAGGTCAAGAACGAATCCGAGCTGGAGCAGGTGCTCGCCATCTACCACGAAACGGCGGAACGCGCCGGTTTCGGTATCCACGAGGACCAGTACTACCGGGACATTTTCCGGAACATGGGAGACGGTTCACCCATCATCGGAGCATTCGACGGCGAGCAGATGCTGGCGTTCGTCTGGCTGGCCCGCAGCGGCTCCACCGCCTTCGAGCTCTACGGCGGCGTCTCCGCCGAGGGGCAGAAGCAGCGCGTGAACTACGGGGTCAAATGGGCGGCGCTGCAGTCCATGCGGGAAGACGGGTGCTCCCGGTACGACTTCAACGGCCTGCTCAACGACGGCATTTCGGACTTCAAGAAGCAGTTCGCCAAGCACGAAAACATGCTCCTGGGGACGTGGGAAAAGCCGCTGTCCCCGTTCTACCCGGCGTACTCAAAGGCCATGCCGCTGGCACGGAAGGGCCTCCAGGCGGCGCGCCGGCTCGTCAAAACTGCGGCCGGGCGCGCGCGTCTGGTGCTTCGGCGCGGCTAAAGGCCGGTAGTCACCGCAAACGCCAGTGCCGGCTGCGTACTCCCGGCCACAGGGTGGACGTTGACGGGGGCCTCGGCGGCGGCGAGGAATGCGCTGCCGCCCCGTGAAAGCTGCAGGTCGCCCTTGGGTGAGTCCAGGTAGACGTCGCCCGCCACGACGATGACCACGGCGGCCCCGGACTGCGCCAGCGGGACGGGGCCATCATTCGGCCCGAGCTCGATCCGCTGCAGCTGGAATTCCTCGAACGGCGGCCGGTAGAGCTCCTGGTCCAGTACGGTCTTTTCGGCATTGAGCATCGGCACGGCCACGGGGTGGAAGTCGATGGTGCGCAAGAGCTCGGGGACATCCACGAATTTCGGCGTCAGCCCGCCGCGGAGGACGTTGTCCGAGGACGCCATGACCTCAACGCCCAGCCCGTGCAGGTATGCGTGGACGTTTCCCGCGGGCAGGTAGACGGACTCTCCCGGCTGCAGGGATATCCGGTTCAGGAGCAGGGAGATGAGGACGCCGGGATCGCCCGGGTACTTCTCATTGAGGCTGATGGCCGTTCCCAGCTCTGCTTCGTAGGGTGCCAGCGATCCCCGGGACAGGAGCGACGCCACCACCTGGGTGGTGGCTTCCGCCACGGCTTCTCCGCCCGTGATGAGGCGTTCAAACGCCGTCCGCAGGCCGGCACCTTCGTCGCCGTCGCCGAGGTCATCCAGCAGGGCCGTGATAACGGCAGGCGGCTGCGCTTCCACTGATTCACAAGCTGAGGCGACGTGCAGCAGGAGCTCCCGGGTTTCCGCCGGCGGGCGGAACCCGCAGAGGGCTTCGAACGGGGTCAGCGCGAAGATCATTTCCGGCTTGTGGTTATCATCGCGGTAGTTCCGGTGTGGTGCATCCGCCGCCACACCTTCCGCGTTCTCCCGGGCAAACCCGGCACGTGCCTGCTCCAGGCTGGGATGCACCTGGAGGGACAGCGGCTGGGCTGCGGCCAGGATTTTCGCCAGGAACGGCAGCCGCGGCCCAAAGCGGGCTACTGATTCGGTGCCGAGGAAATGCTCCGGATCGCCGGCGATCAAGGCATCGAGGGGAGTGGCGGTGCCGTCTTCCGGGACATGCGCCACGGATGGCGAATCAGTGTGCGCCCCGATCCACAGTTCGGCTTCGGGCCCACCGGATTCCGGGCGTCCCAGGAGCGATGCGATCGCCGTTGTCGAACCCCAGGCGTAATCCCGGAGGACGTTTTCAATCTCGTACAAAACCGGTTCCGTTTCTTTCGTATGTAGCGGGGCTAGAGCGCGGCGCACTGGCCGTTGGTGGCCACGAGCCCGGCGATGGCCTGCTCGTTACCCTCGCGCTTGAGCTGGTTCAGCAGTTCTTCGGTGATCGGCTCGCCGTCAGGTGTTGTGGTGACTGGGATGAAGTCCGACGGCGTGGGCTGCTGCGGCAGGCTTCTGCCGGCCAGCAGGGAGGCAGTAGGAGCGTAGGCTCCTGCAGCCTGCACCGGTCCGCCGCCGGCGGCGGGCACAGCAATCACATCGTCAGGACTTTCCAGCGACTGCGCGGATGATGCAGAAGCCAGAAGTTCGTCCACGCGCGCGTGGATCTGGTCAAAGTCCGGGACCGTGGAGAAGGATGCGTCGAAGTCCGGCGGGCCGATGGTCAGCCGCTTGACGTCCTGGCCTCTTGCCTTGATGGCGAGGTCCACGAAGCTGCCCAACTGCGTTGAGGAAATGTTGGATTCCACCACTTGGGTCCCCGCGTTGACGATGTCCTCGAACTTCGACAGGAGCGTGGCAGGGTCCAGCTGCTTCAGCATGGCCTGCTGCACGCATTGCTGGCGCTGGATGCGGGCGTAGTCGTCAACGTACTCGCGGGACCGGCCGTACCAGAGTGCCTGGTTGCCGTTGAGTGTTTGCTCACCGGCGGGGATCCATCCCAGCGGCACGCCGTAGGTCCTGCTGAATTCGTCGAAATAACCGCTCATGGGAACCCAGCCGCCCGCCTTGATCCTGATGCCTCCCATGGCGTCGATGAGCGTGGAGAAGCCCTCCATGTCCACCAGGACGTAAGCCTGGACGGTGAGCCCCAGCGTTCCGGACACGGCCTCCAAAGTCGCCTGGGCGCCTGGATCGGCCACTCCGGGGTAAAGGTCTGCGTACTCGTTGGTTACCTCTGTGTTGATGGCGTTGATCAGGCACTCGTCGCCGCAGTCGTAGCCGTCCGGGTAGATGGCCCGCATGGGGGAGCCCTCACTGAACTGCGCGTTCTGCAGGTTGCGGGGTACCGAGATGATGGCCGTCTGGCCGGTTTCGGCGTCGACGCTCAGCACGGAGAGGCTGTCCGGCCGCCGGCCGGTGCGGTCGTCACCGGCGTCGCCTCCCATCATCAGGAAGTTGTAGCGTCCGTCCACCGGATCGATCGCCGGTCCCGAGGAGAAGATACTGCCGATGGCGTTGCGGCTGACGTTGAGCAGGTATGCCGCGTAGCCGAGCGACCCGCTGCCCAGCACCAGTGCCACCACCAAGGCAATGCCGACGGCGGGCCGCGCCGGCGGCGCCAGCAGCACCGGGCGGATGAGCCGCAGGGTGTTGATGAACAGGACAGCCCAGCCGGCCGCGAGAGCCACCAGCACGATGACGATGGCCAGCGATGCGAAGGGGTTGGTGATGATGCTGACCAGCGCGGTCCGGTTGACGATGAGCAGAAGCAAGGCCAGCACCAGGAGTGCCCAGACGCAGAGCGTCACGCGCAGTGCTGCCCGGCCCAGCCTGCGGTCGCCCGCCACGAGTTGCGCGCTGCCGGGGACGAGGAGGGTCAACAGGACCAGCACGAAGGCACGTTTTGTGCGGACGGGAGGGGAAGCGCTGACCGGGTAACGTACCGGGTCCGTCAGGGCCGTGTCCGAGGCGGACTGCGGAACTTTGCTGCTGGACATGCCGGCGGTCCTAACGGCTGCCCCGGAAGGAGCTGTTGCCGTCGGCGAAGACCTCGCTGACTTTCTGCCGGAGGTTTGCCCCCTTGCGGGAGGCTACAGCGTTGAGGTCGGCGGCAAAGTCGAGAAGGTCGGTGCGTAGCGAAGCTGCTAGCTCATCGGTTCCCGCGGCCAGCATGCGGACAGCCAGAAGTCCGGCGTTGCGCGCGCCGGCGATGGAAACCGTCGCAACGGGGACGCCGGCCGGCATCTGGACGATCGACAGCAGGGAGTCCATGCCGTCCAGTGTCTTCAGCGGCACAGGCACGCCGATCACCGGCAGGGGAGTGACGCTCGCCAGCATGCCCGGCAGGTGCGCGGCGCCGCCGGCCCCGGCGATGATCACGCGGAGTCCGCGTTCGTGGGCCGTTTGCCCGTAGCGGATCATCTCGGTGGGCATCCTGTGCGCGGAGACCACGTCTGCTTCAAACGGAATCCCGAATTCGGCCAGGGCGTCCGCTGCGGCTTCCATGACCGGCCAGTCGGAGTCGGAGCCCATGACCAGGCCCACCAGGGGGTTCGCCGCTGGACCCGCGGCAGGCGTTGCTGGGGCGCTCATGCGTTCTCCTCGAAAGTTTGTGGCGTCTCTTCCGCCGCTGCCCGCCCGTCGCGGATGATGCTTGCCACCCTCGTGGCACGGCGCCGGACCGAATCAACGTCCGCCGTGGACGTGCCCACCAGGTTCACGTGGCCAATTTTCCGGCCCGGACGGACGGATTTGCCGTAGCAGTGGACTTTGGCCGCGGGCTCACTCGCGAGTGCCAGCGGAAATGCTGAGTACAGGTCCTGGTTTTCTCCGCCGAGGAAGTTCTTCATGACGGTCACGGGGGCCAGGGCATCAGTGGCACCGAGGGGCAGGTTCAGGACAGCGCGAAGGTGCTGCTCGAACTGGCTCGTCACGGCTCCGTCCTGGGTCCAGTGCCCGGTGTTGTGCGGGCGCATGGCGAGTTCATTGATGAGAAACCCTGCCCCCACGCCGGGAGTCTCGAAAAGTTCCACGGCCAGGACGCCGGTGACTCCCAGTTCGCCGGCTATCCGGAGGGCGGCATCTTCTGCTGCCGCCGCAACCTCAACGGGGATGTCCAGGGCCGGAGCGATCACTTCGTCACACACACCGTCCACCTGGATCGTATGCACCACGGGCCAGGCCCGGGCCTCCCCGTCGGGTGTCCTTGCCACGAGTGCGGACAGCTCCCGCGTGAAGTCAACCTTTGCCTCGGCCAGGAGCGGACTCATGGCCGCAAACCACTCTTCCGTCCCGGCGGCCTCTTCGGCGGACCCTACGACCCGTACGCCCTTGCCGTCGTAACCGCCGCGCGGCATCTTCAGTATCACTGGCCAGCCCGTTTTGTCACCGAAACTGACCAGGGCGGCAACGTCGTCCACGGACGCCCAGGCGGGGTTGGGAAGTTCGAGCCGGTCTACGGCGGCGCGCATCACAAGCTTGTCCTGCGCATTCACCAGCGCGTCCGGACCGGGCTGGACGTTGACGCCGGCCGCCTGCAGGGCCCGCAGGTGTTCAGTGGGCACGTGCTCGTGATCAAAGGTCATCACGTCCAGGCCTTCTGAGAAGTCAAGCAGCGTCTGCAGATCCTTATAGTCGCCAACGGGCGACGTGGACACGGCCGAAACCGCCGAAACGTCGTCCCCTTCAACAAGGACACGGAGTTCGAAACCGAGTGCTGTTGCGGCTGGGGCCATCATTCGCGCAAGCTGGCCGCCGCCAACCACACCTATTACTGGAAAAGTCACATGGGCCAGCCTACCGAAGACCGTCCGGTATCCCGGCTTTCGGCCGCTCCGGAGGAGGCAAATTAAGGTGAAGGGGGTATCCCGGGACGGTCCAAGGGAGGCTGGGGCAGAGTTTTGGGGGCTAAAATAGGCCTTTGGCCACGTGGCCCACAGATCATACGGCCATGGAGGGTCATGTTTAGCACACTTGCAGATCGTATTCGGGGACTGGCCTCGCTTTTTTGGCGTGAAGTGGCCAAATTCGGAGCTGTCGGCGGTGTGGCGTTCGTCATCGACTCCGCGGTTTTCATCTGGCTCTTCACGGGGCCGATGCACGGCAGCGAGGTCTGGGCCAAGGCCGTTGCCACCATCGTGGCCAGTATCTTCTCCTGGGTAGCTAACCGCTACTGGACGTTCAGGCACCGCAAGCAGGCCAACGTGGTGCGCGAAGCCGTGCTCTTCGCCGTGATGAACCTGGTGGGGCTTCTGATTGCCTCCGGCTGCGTCTGGTTTGCGAAGTACGTGCTGGACCTCAACGACAAGCCGTCACTCTTCATTGCGGGAAGTGTTGTGGGACTCGTCCTGGGAACCATTTTCCGGTTCTTTGCCTACCGCTTCTGGGTCTTTAACGAAGAACTGGACCAGGAACCCGAGTTCTCGCACGACCATGAACTTATCGAGCTCCACCACCAGCCCAAGGAGCACGTGGCGGCGGCGGAACGCGAAGCCTCCTCCGAGGGTCCCGCCCAGCCATAGCCGGCCTCTCCGGCTTAGGCAGGACGGTGGCGTAAAGCCAGCCAGGACGGGAAAACTAGTTGCCGTGGATACGCTCGGCGGCCAGCAGCTTGTCCGTCAGCTCCACGTCAGGATGCGTGAGGACCACGGAGCCGCCCTGCTTCCACGCTCCGAGGGCGTTCGCCAGTGCTGCCTCAAGACCGGTGCCGGCAGGTATATGGAGCCGCACGCCCTCATCGTGGCCAACGGCGAAACCGTCGAGTAGATCACGGTGGAGGTGCCCGCGGCCCTCCCGGTCCACGAGTGCGGACACAGCCGGGTCCGCGTCTGCATGCGCCATGAAGACGTCACCGTGGGAGCGCACTTCCGCAGCGTAGTCGATGCAACCCGCAGGAAGCTCCCCCGGCCAGCGCATGGCGAGAGCGGGAAGCGCGACGGCGATGACGGCGTCGTACCTGCCGTCCACTGATTCCGGATCTGCCGTGACCAGGAAGTCAGCAGGGCCTTCCTCCAGCACGGTTTCAAGGCCGAGTTGCCAGCTGGCAAGTGCCCACACCATTGCCTTCCAATGTGCAGGCAGCTCGAGGCGAAGCCGCATTCCGGGGGTTGCGTCCAGTTCGTCCTGCAGCAGATTGCTGGTCTTGGCCACCCAGTTGTCCAGGACCCGTCCGGAGAGCTCCACCCGTTCCGCGTCCGGGCCGTACCAGGTAAGGCGTGGCGACGTTGAGTTCCCTGAACGAAGGCTGGCCATCAGATCGAGCGCAGGAGTAGTCATGGCACCATCCTGCCACCGGCCCGGCGGCGGGTCATCCGGTTTCTCCGCAGGCTATGAAGCACCGCGCCGAAAGTGATGTTTATCACATGCGATGCTAAGCGTGCTTGCTATTTATGCTGAATCCGGGTAACTTCCCGCCAGTGGCGCGGGTTTTTCGGGCAAATTTGCCGCCCAGGCCTATGGTGCCCGCCGCTTGGCGGCCTGCGGAGGAAAATTCCCGGGCGTGGCGTACGCGGCGTTGGGGAACTTCAGTGATTATTATCCCGGCCGCGGCTTGACTCGCCCTAGTTACACACGTGTAATTAGGTATCTAAAGCGACTGCGCAAATACCGGCACACAACCGAGTGCCCACGTATCCAGGCAGAGGCTGCAACATCAGGAGGGTCGCCGTGGGGCAAGCAGAGCGTATCCAGGAAGATGCCGTCGTGGCCGGCCAGGCAACGGCAAAATACCGTGCACGGGGGGTGCCGAGCGATTGGTACGTGGATCCTGCTGATCCTGAAGCTGCGGAGCGGTACAACCGGAATGCCAGCGGCATCCTGGAGGACCAGGCCACGGCATTCCTTGCCGCGCATGAGGCCCTCCTGGACGGCGGCGGGGACCTTGAAGACGACCTCGACCCGCCCATGGAGCTGGCTGCGCCCGGCACGGCCCAGCCTGTGTGGATCGGACTGCCCTTCCAACAGGACTTCGACGACGAAGGCGAACTCGGCTGGCAAACTGACGCTTTGTGCGCCCAGACGGACCCCGAGGCCTTCTTCCCGGAGAAGGGCGGCTCCACCCGCGATGCCAAAAAGGTGTGCGGTGCCTGCAACGTGCGGTCGCAATGCCTTGAATACGCGCTGGCCAATGACGAACGGTTCGGCATTTGGGGAGGCCTGTCCGAGCGTGAGCGCCGGCGGCTGAGGAAGCGAGCAATCTAATTCACCAGGATGTTTATGTCACTGCCGTTGTGGTTGCCCACAACGGCAGTGCCTATCTCCCCAGGACCCTCTCGGCTTTGGCGGACCAGACCCGGTCCGTGGACCGTGCCATCGGCGTCGATACCGGATCCCGCGATCACTCGCTGGCCCTCCTTGAGCGGGCCTTTGGTGCACATAGCGTCCTGAGCCATGAACGCGGGAAAGGCGGGATGGGGGCCGCGGTTTCCGCGGGCCTCGCAGGACTCGCGCCCCGGGTGGCCGGCGGGGCGGACGCCATGCCGGAGTGGATCTGGCTGCTGCATGACGATGCCGCCCCTGCACCGGAAGCCCTTGCTGAACTGCTCGCCGCCGTGGAGCGCGCGCCCTCCGTGACCGTCGCCGGCTGCAAGCAGCTGGACTGGCACGAGGAACGGAAGCTGATCGATGTCGGCCTCTCCACCAGCCGCTGGGCCGAGCGGCTCACCCTTATCGACGCCGATGAGCTCGACCAGGGGCAGTACGACGGCCGCAGCGATACGTTCGCCGTGAATTCGGCCGGAATGCTGGTTCGCCGTGACGTCTGGGAGCAGCTGGGCGGCTTCGATCCCGCACTTCCGGGCAGCGGAGACGACGTCGACTTCTGCTGGCGCAACCGCCTCGCGGGCCACCGGGTTGTGGTTGTCCCTGCCGCCCGCATGTTCCACGTGGCCCACCGGCCCCATGCATTGGGCAATCCCGCAGCGGCCCGAAAAGCGCAGGTTCACCTGCGGCTCAAGCACTCGCCGCTCTGGATGGTGCCGGTCCATGCTGCCGGCGCGCTGCTGGGCAGTCTCTTCAAGCTGGTCCTTAGCATTGCAGTCAAGGACCCGGGGCACGGAATTTCCCAGCTGGCTGCCACCGTTGCCGCACTGGGCAGGCCCAGGGCAGTGGCGCGGGCCCGCCGGGCAGCCCGGCAGTCGCGGCGGATCCGCCGCTCTGTCATCCGCAAGCTGCAGACACCCCGGCGGGAGGTGTGGAGCCACAGGCGGTCGCTCATGGAGGCCATCGGTTCGGACAACAGCCCGGCTGACGACCTCGAACATGACCCGCTGGCGCACCAGCCCAGCGGCGACTCCTCCGACGATTTCGCTGCCCTGGCCACCAGCAAACGCGGGTGGGTAGGCAATGGGGCCCTCGCGGCGGTCATCATCGCATCCGTCGCTTCACTTCTCGGACTCGCCGGGCTGTTCCGCGCCGACGCCGTTGCCGGCGGGGCACTCATACCGGTTTCTGCGGGTCTCGGTGACATCTGGCACCACGCCTCCAGCTGGTGGATCAGCCTGGGCGCCGGACTCCCGGGAAGGGGCGACCCCTTCGGCTACGTCCTGTGGATCCTCGGCGTCCTCGGCGGCGGGGATGCCAATGCAGCCATGGCCTGGCTCCTCCTGCTCAGCACCCCGTTGTCCGCTCTTACCGCCTGGTTTGCTGCGGGCGGACTGACAGTCCGACGCCGCCTGCGCCTCGCTGCCGCTATCTTCTGGGCCGCTTCCCCCGCTCTTCAGGTGGCCCTGAACCAAGGCCGCGCCGGCGCCCTGATTGCCCATCTCATGATCCCCCTGCTGGTCCTTGCCCTGCTGCGCGCCACCGGCTCGGCGGTGGGACACGGACGGTTCACTCTGCCTGCCGCGGACGGGCGCCGCGGGGACCGGCCTCCTGTCCGGCCCGGGATCAACGGCACGCCGTCATGGACGGCGGCGGCAGCAGCAGGACTGGCTCTGGCGGTTGTCGCTGCATCTGCGCCCTCCCTCCTGATTCCTGCAACCGCCGTGATCGTGCTCTGCGGGCTCCTGCTGGGCCGCCGCGGCCGCACCGTGTGGTGGGCCCTGCTGCCAAGCGCCGCGCTCTTCATTCCATTCGGCCTGACCGTGCTCGACAAACCGAGGGCACTGCTCGCGGATCCGGGCCTGCCCCTCGGCTTCACCGCCGCCCCGCTCTGGCAGCAGCTCCTGGGCCAGCCGATGGCCTTCGGCCCCGACGGGGGACTGGACGGCCTGCCCTACTTCCAGGACGCCGCCTTCCCCTGGGCCCTGCTGCTGGCACTCCTCGTGGGTGCGCCAGTCCTGGTCCTGGCCGTGGCGGGACTTTTCACCACGGGCCGCCGCGCCAGGACGGCCAGGTCACTGTGGGTGGCCGGAGCGATCGCCTTGGCCGGCGGCTGGCTGGCCTCCCACGTGGCAACGGCAATGAACGCCGACACGCTCGTGACGCCCTTCACCGGTCCCGCTGTTTCCGCCGCCGCTTTCGCCTTCCTGGGGGCGGGCCTGCTGGGAGCTGAGCACCTCCTCAATGTGGCGGACAAGGCTGTTGCAGGCACCGCGAAGCAGCGCACCGCGGCACGTTCCGCCATGGCCTTCGGGATGGTGCTGCTGCTCGTCGGCCCACTGGCAGGAATGGCCGCATGGTCTGCCCGCAACCTGCTCCGTCCCGCAGCTGTTTCCGCCGCCGGCGCCGTTGGAGCTGCCGACACTGCAGGTCCGGCAGCCCCCGGATTCGGCGCCACCCGGCTGGTGGAGGCCGCCAGCCCGCGGACGTTGCCGGCCACAGCCATCGACCGCGGAACAGGCCCCGAGCAGACGCGCACCCTCATGATCAGCACGCGGGACAACGGCTCCTTTGACGCCTCCCTGATGAGGGGCGCGGGCACCACCCTGGACAGCCTCTCGGCAGTCGCTTCCGCACGGAACATCATTGGCGCTCCGGGCGCTGAGACGGTCCGGGACGACGACGACGTCACAGCGGCCGTCCGCCGCGTTGTGGCAACCCTCGTGGCCGGCCAGGGCGTCGACCCGCGCAGCGACCTGGAACAGCTGGCAGTCGGCTTCGTTGTGCTCCGCTCCGCAGATACAGCGGCGCAGCTCACCGCCAGCAGGATGGACGCGGTGCCGGGCCTCGTAGCCGTGGGACAAACCGACGTGGGATGGCTCTGGCGGATCACCCCGCTGAACCAGCCCGTCCTGCAGCCCGCGGATATCGCCCACCGGGTCCGGATCGTGGACGGGGACGGATCAACGGTCTCGCTGGTGCCGTCGGCCTACAACGACGTCGATGCCCAGGTGCCCGAGGGGCCCGAGGGGCGGCTGGCAGTTCTTGCCGAACGCGCCGATCCCGGTTGGAGTGCCTGGCTCGACGGCCGGAAACTGACATCAACCACCTCCGGATGGTCCCAGGCGTTCACGCTTCCCGCTTCCGGCGGCCACCTGACAATCCGCTACGAAAACCCCTGGGCAGCATGGGCAGGAATAGCCCAGGCCACGGTGATTGGCCTGACTGTCATGCTGGCCATCCCCATGCCGGCACGAAGGCCGCGGACCGGCCTCTCCCGGGATGAGGGCTCCCTGCGTAAGGAACAGCAGAATGCATGAGCACACCATGTCCGGCCAGGCGCCGGACGCCCCGGCAACGGATGCAGGAGAAGCGCCCGGCGGGGCCGGCAACCAAGGGCCCGAAGGCAAGCGCCGGAAGGGGACCCTGGCGGGTTTCGCCACCGCTGCACTCGTCCTGACGGGTGCCGGGGCCGTGGTGGCCGCGGGATCCTTGCTTCCTGCGCCGGAATCGAGCCGCAACCTGCCGGCGGCCGTTGCCGCCGTCCCCGCAGGAGAAAGCCTGGGCGTATGTCCGGGCCCCGCCCGGCTGCTGGAAGGCACCCAGGCAGGCACTGATCCACAATTCAGCCCGGAATCCGCCACGGCCGCCAGTACGGTGACCGCGGCCATCCTCGGCGCCGCAGGCGTGCTCCCGTCCAGCCGGCTGTCCCTGCTGGACGGGACCACCGCCGTCGAGATCGCCAAGGATTCCGGCGAAGTTCCCGCCGAGGGTGCGCGCCAGGAACTCATCGCGGGCGTCCTGGCTAACCGCCAAGTGGACCAGGCAACAGTCGTTAGCGCCGATGCCCTGGCAAACCAGCAGGCGTCGGCTGCGGCAGCGATGAAATTCACGGCAACGGACGGCGACCTTCAGGGAACAGCGGCCGCCAACTGCCAGCGGCCGTCCAACGACCAGTGGCTGGCCGGCGCCAGTACCACTGTGGGCCGTACATCGGTGCTGGTCCTGACGAACGCTTCCACCACCCCGGCCACGGTCAGCCTTGAGCTGTTCGGCCGCAACGGTCAGATCCAGGCGCCCGGCAGCCGCGGCCTGCTCGTGGCACCCGGCACCACACGCTCGGTGGTACTCGCCGGCCTGGCTCCGGGGGAGCCGCAGCTGAGCGTCCATGTCCGCAGCGCGGGGGGACCGGTTGCGGCGGCTATCCAGCAAAGCGTCCTGCGCGGCCTGACACCCGGCGGAGTGGACTTCATCGCACCCGGGGCGGCCCCCGCGGTCCGCCAGGTCATGACCGGCGTGGACATCCAGGATCCGGCCGGAGTTGCTGCCGTGACCGGAAGATCCGGGTACGAGGATGCCGCTCCTGCCCTGCAGATCACTGTTCCGGGTCCGTCGGATGCAGTGGTGGAGGTCAAAGTGTATGGCCGCGACGGTCAGAAATCCCTGCCGTCCGGCGGTGTGATCACCGCCAAGGCCGGTTCCATCACGGAAGTTTCGCTTGCGGGCGTTCCGGCCGGGCACTACACCGTTTCTGCGGCATCCGATGTCTCCTTTGTTGCCGCCACACGCATCAGCCGGGGGACCCAGGAGGGGCAGCCGTCCGATGTCGCCTGGGCGTCCTCCGGGGTGCGGCTTGGCAGCCAGCACGTGGTTCCTGTTCCACAGGGCGGGACCCGTCAGCTGGTCTTTGGTGCCCTGGACGCCAGGGCCACCATCACCTACGCGGCAATCACCGCCGACGGGAAGGTCCGGGCACCGTCCACGGCCGACATCGCGGGCGGAACCACTGCGTCCATCGCCGTTCCGGACAAGGCCGAGGACGCCGACGTGGTTGGCTACGTCGTCTCTGCATCCGGGGATGCCGCCTACGGCGCTGTCCTTGTGGAACAGGACGGCCGGAACGACGTCTCATCCCTTGCCTTCCAGCCCGCTGCGGCGGGGCAGGAAACGGTACCGGTCACCATCAGCTACTGAAACCGCGGTGCCGCCCGGAGACCCTCCGGGCGGTTGGGGCTGGGTGCGTCAGTAGCGGCGCCGGTACACCGGGTCAAGGGTTTCAGGGGCAACGCCCAGCATCTCCGCGGTGTGCTCCACCACCACGTCGTGGACCAGGTCCTGAAGTTCCTCGATGCCGGGGCAGGCCTGCTCCACGACGCGCCGGTACACCGTGATCATGGGCCCGTCTTCACCGGAAGCCGGCGTATAGGAGCCCATGGGAATGGGTGCGGAGTCAGCGGCCAGCTGCTCGAGGGCCGGCGGAATCTCGTCCACGCCAAACCGGACGCCGTCCAGTGTCTTGCCCCAGATATCGTGCAGCCGCTGGGCCGAATCCAGGACCATGTCATCGAACCGGTCAGACCGTGTCCGGTAGCCCGGGTGGGTGGGAAGCATAACCTCGCCGCGCAGCCCGCGGCCGTGGCGGTTCCGGCGGCGCTGCATGAAGCTCCTGCCCGTGGAGTCCCCGCCCGTCTGCTGTGCGGCGTCCGGGTCAGCCAACCGGACCGTAAAGCCTGATTCATGGTTCGATGACTGCATACATCGACTGTAAACCCGGGAAATGATTTACGCGATAGATTCCCCCTGCAGCGAAGGCGCGTCACGCCCGCGGCGCCAATGCACGGTTTTGCCGAGTACAGAGAGTAGTCTGTGATGTCGTGGGAGCTATCCGTCAGTGTTCAAGATCTGCCTGCCGCCAGTCGGCGGTAGCTACCCTGACGTACGTCTACGCGGACTCCACGGCTGTTCTCGGCCCCTTGGCTACTTACGCCGAGCCGCATTGTTACGACCTTTGTGAACAGCACGCCGATTCGTTGACGGTCCCCAGGGGCTGGGAAGTCCTGCGACTGGCCATGCCGTCCACGCCGCAGCAGCCCGGCCCTGATGACCTGCTCGCACTCGCCAACGCAGTCAGGGACGCCGCGGCCCTGCCCGCCCAGGCGCCGCAGCTGCCGGCCCAGCGCGGTCCCCATTCGGCGCTCGAAGCTCCTCCGGGCACCGAAGGTACCCGCAGGGGGCACCTGCGCGTCCTGCGCGAGCCGTCCTGAAACGGATCTAACGGTACGCTGGAACCTGCACACCAATCCGCTACCGGCGCGAGCGCGCCCGCCAGGGAGCATGAACCAAATGCCAAAGATCAGTCCCGAACTGCTGTCCGTCCTGCGTTGTCCCGTGACGGGTTCACCCCTGGTCCAGGACGGCGAGGAACTGGTAGCTACCACCGCCGGGGAAACAGGCGTGAAGCCCCGCTACGCGATAGAGGACGGCATCCCCCTTCTCCTGCCCCCGGAACTGCTGGCCGCAGCAACATCCGCCGGCTCCGACCAGCACGACTCTGCCCCCGAAACTGCCCGGGCCATATAGCCCCCGCTTACCCGCAGACCAGACCCTGGCGCCCCGAGCGCCGATGAATACGCCGTCCTTCACGGACGAAGCAGTACCGGACACAGCAAAGGACCACCCATGACGTTCGATTACAAGGTTGCCGATATTTCCCTGGCGGAAGCAGGCCGGCACCAGATCCGCCTGGCCGAGCACGAGATGCCCGGCCTCATGTCGCTGCGCGAGGAGTTCGGCCCCAGCCAGCCGCTCAAAGGCGCCAGGATTGCAGGATCGCTGCACATGACCGTGCAGACCGCCGTGCTCATCGAAACCCTGACCGCGCTTGGCGCAGAGGTCCGTTGGGCCTCCTGCAACATCTTCTCCACCCAGGACGAGGCCGCCGCGGCCGTTGTGGTGGGCAAAGGCACCGCTGAGGACCCGCAGGGCGTCCCGGTGTTCGCTTGGAAGGGCGAAACCCTCGAGGAATACTGGTGGACCGCAGAACAGATCCTGACCTGGCCGGGTGCGGAGTCCAACCCCGAACTGGGACCCAACATGATCCTGGACGACGGCGGCGACGCCACCATGCTGGTGCACAAGGGCGCCGAATTCGAGGCCGTGGGCAACGTCCCTTCCGCCGGCCCCGCCGATTCCGAAGAGTACGGCATCTTCCTTGACGTGATCCGGCGCTCCATCGCAGCCGACCCGCAGAAGTGGACGCGCACCGCCTCCACCATCAAGGGCGTCAGCGAAGAAACCACCACGGGCGTCCACCGCCTCTACCAGCTGGCAGAGCAGGGCAAGCTGCTGTTCCCCGCCATCAACGTCAACGACTCCGTGACCAAGAGCAAGTTCGACAACAAGTACGGGATCCGGCACTCCCTGCCGGACGGCATCAACCGTGCCACGGACGTGCTCATGGGCGGCAAGGTCGCCGTCGTCTGCGGCTACGGTGACGTCGGAAAGGGCGCCGCGGAAGCACTGCGGGGCCAGGGATCGCGCGTGATCGTGACCGAGATCGACCCCATCTGCGCCCTGCAGGCTGCCATGGACGGCTACCAGGTGGCAAAGCTCGAATCGGTCCTGGCCCAGGGGGACATCTTCATCACCACCACGGGCAACAAGGATGTCATCATGGCCGAGCACATGGCCGGCATGAAGAACAAGGCCATCGTCGGCAACATCGGCCACTTCGACAACGAGATCGACATGGCAGGCCTGGCCAGGATCCCCGGCATCAAGAAGGTGGAGATCAAGCCGCAGGTCCACGAGTGGGTGTTCGACGCAGGAACTGCGTCCGAGCGTTCCATCATCGTCCTGTCCGAGGGCCGCCTGCTGAACCTGGGCAACGCCACGGGACACCCGTCCTTCGTGATGAGCAACTCCTTCGCCAACCAGACCATCGCCCAGATTGAGCTGTGGACCAAGAAGGACCAGCCCGAAGGCGAACGCGAATACGAAAACCAGGTGTACGTCCTGCCCAAGGTCCTGGACGAAAAGGTGGCCCGCCTGCACCTCGACGCCCTGGGCGTGGAGCTGACGGAGCTGACGAAGGACCAGGCCGAGTACCTGGACATCGACGTCGCCGGCCCCTACAAGCCCGAACACTATCGTTACTAAGAAGTAAAGTGCCCGGGTGCCAAGCGCACCCGGGTTGTTACTTCCAGCATTTAGGATCGGAATATGGAGCCCGAAGCCCCCCGCCGCCCGCGGACCTTGAAGAAAATTCTCATCGTCACCGTGGTGTGCCTCCTCGCAGCAGCCGGCGGTGTTTTCGCCGCCGTCGCGCCGGGACTCGCGGGCGGCGCCCTGGAATCCGAAGCCGGCTCCGCCGTCCGGTCGTCTCCGGGCATCGCCTCGCCCGTGATCGCCCCGGTGAAGCTCGATGCGGCACCCGCGAACGGTGCCAAACAGGTCAATCCTGCCGCCCCCGTTTCGCTCAAGGTCAGCAACGGGACCATCGAGCGCGTGACCCTCACCAGTACCTCCGGTGAAACGGTGGAAGGCCGCATCGACCCGCAGGGCACCGGCTGGTCCGCGTCCGGGCCGCTGGAATTCAATACCGATTACAGCTACACCTGGGTGGTCAAGGACGGCGCGGGGCGCGAAACGAGCACAACGCAGTCCTTCAGCACCGTCTCAAGCTCGCATGAGGCTGACGCGGCCATCTACCCCCTTGACGGGATGAAGGTGGGGGTGGGGCAGCCGCTGCAGATCATCTTCAGTGAACCCGTGCTGAACCGCGACGCCGTCGAGAAGGCCATCAAGATCACCAGCAGCGCAGGCCAGGTGGGAGCCTTCCACTGGCACAGCGACACCATGGTCCGGTACCGGGCGGAGGGCTTCTGGGCCGCCAACTCCACCATTGCGATGGACATGCAGCTCTTCGGCGTGGACCTGGGCAACGGGCAGATTGCCAACTTCAACAAGAAGGTCAACGTGGCTATCGGGGATAAGAAGGTGGCTGTCGCCGACGCCGCTGCCCATACCTTCACCCTCAGCATCAACGACCAGCCGGTCAAGACGCTGCCGGTCAGCATGGGGGACAAGCGCTTCCCGTCCGCCCGCGGTTACGGCGTGCTGATGGAGAAGAAGCGCTACGACCACTTCCGGGCCTCCAGCATCGGGTTGAAGCCCGACGATCCGGCCTACTACGGCGACGTGGACGTGGAGTACACCATCAGGCTGACGCTGAGCGGAGCCTATATCCACCAGGCCCTCGAGTCCGCCTACCCCTTCATCGGCAACACCAACGTCTCGCACGGCTGCATCGGTTTTGCCCCCGACGGCGCCGCCTGGGTCTTCGAGAACATGGGTACCGGCGACGTGGTGCAGATCGTGAACACGGAAGGCGACTACGCCGCGCACGACGATGGGTTCGGTGACTGGAACATTCCCTGGAGCGAGTACGACAACTGACGTCAACTGCTGAAAGGCAGCCGCTGGAGCCGCTCGCCCACCTCGGTGTTGCGCCGCCGCTGCTGCGTCAGCCTGGTGAGTTCCCGGTTCCGGCGTTCAGCGACGACGGCGGCAAGGTAGTCATCCGGGCTGGTTCCGGCGGGCGGGGCGGGAGCCACGTGGGCTGACAGTTCGGTGGCGATTGATGCGGCCATTCCGGCACGTGACAGCGGGGCCATCCTGGCCGCCTGGCGGATGAACTGGGAGGCCCTGCGCGCCGTCGCATCGGGGATCCTTCCGATATCCGCCGCGGCCGCCCAGGCACGCAGCTTCGGCGGTACAAAGACCGGCACGGCCTGCTCCACGGGAACCCGGCGGCGGATGGCATAGGTTCCGGCCAGCAGGTCGCCGAGGCGGCGGGACCTGTCATTGAACAGGGCTACGCACAGCGCCAGCCCGCCGAAGGTCAGGTAAATCTCGAGGAACCCCGTGAGCCCGCGGATCACGGCATGGCGGAAGCGGATTGCGCCCCCGTCGTCCCGCACCACGCGCAGGCCGGTCGCCAGCTTGCCCAGTGACAGGCCCCGGCTCAGTGTCTCCACCGCCACCGGAACGATCACCAGGCAAAAGACCACGCTGGAAAGGACCAGGGCGCGCATGGCTGCCTCATCAAGGTCCGCACCGGCCGCGGCCAGGCCAATCAGGATTCCCACGAGCAGCACGACGTTGAAGAGGACATCAAGGACCAGGCCCAACGCACGGGCCGCGAACGATGCGGGCCGCAGTTCCAGGACTACTGCCTCGCCGGTGACTATCGAACTCACAGTGCGTACCCATTCCTCGCGGCTCGTGGTGCAGACGGTCAAAGTCTAGTGGTGGCACTAGGCTGGGCCCGTGGATATGGACGCCTTCTCCGCCGTGAACGCGGACAAATGGTCACGGCTGCACCACCTTGCCACAAAGGGCAGGCTCAGCGGACGTGAGGCCGATGAACTGCTGGCGCTGTACCAGTCGACGTCCTCGCACCTGTCCCTCATCCGCTCCGTCGCCCCCGAAAGCGGCCTTTCCGCCTCACTGTCGGCCACGCTGGCCCAGGCCAGGACCCGCTTCACCGGCGCACGGTCCAACCCGATGGCGGACCTCGCACGGTTCTTCGTGGTGGCACTTCCGGCCGCGTTCTACCGGCTTACCTGGCTGACATTGGCCTGCGGGGCCGCGTTCATCCTCATCGGTGCCGCCTATGCCCTCTGGATCGGCACGTCGCCCGAGGCGCTGCGGGCAGTAGCCTCCGAGGCCGCCGCCCAACAGTATGTCGAGGAAGACTTCATCGACTATTACTCGGAGAACCCGGCGGCGTCCTTCGCGGGCGCGGTCTGGACGAACAACGCCTGGATCAGCGCGCAGGCCGTAGCCCTCGGCATTACGGGGGTCTGGGTCCCGATGATCCTGTTCAGCAATGCCCAGGGGGTGGGCATTGCAGCCGGGGTCTTCGCTGCCGCGGGCAAGTCCGACGTGTTCTTCAGCTACATCCTGCCGCACGGCCTGATGGAACTGACCGCAGTGTTTGTGGCCTGCGCTGCAGGGCTGCGGGTCTTTTGGGCCATGGTGTCACCGGGCCCGCGGACCAGGAGCCGGGCGGTGGCGGAGGAGGGCAGGTCGCTGATAACGGTGGCACTCGGCCTGGTGCTGGTGCTTTTCGTGTCCGGACTGGTGGAGGGGTTTATCACGCCCAGCCCGTTGCCGGTGTGGGCGAAGATCAGCATCGGCGCCGGAGTGCTGGCCTCTTACTGGGTTTACGTCCTGGTCTGGGGCAGGCGCGCCTACCTCTCAGGGGAACGTGGTGACCTTCGTCCCGGGGATGCCGGCTACACGGAAATCGCTGCCTGAATCGTTGTAATACCGCCGGGGTGGTTCCTCGCCCACGCCAAGGCCCGGACTGTAGGCTCGTCAACAGATAGAGCGCCGCGCCGGCGGACCCTCGCGCGGCACGGAAAACCCAACGGAAGTGACGCTGCTGTGAAAGACGAAACACCGGCCCGCGCCAAGAGCGCCGCGCCGCAGCCGGACCCTTTCCTGGATACGTCCGGGGACTCCGAGGAGCCCGCTTTTTCCTGGCTGACGCCCGCTGGAAAGGGCGACGCCGGGACGGAAGCCGAAGGCACTTCCACCGCCGAAGGCCCGTCCGTGGGGTCTTCCCGGGTGTCATCGCAGGCCGACACCCCTGAACCCGACTCGACCATTACTCCCCAGGCGGACAGCAGGGCAGGCCGGAAAGCCGCTGAGGCTGCCGCCGAACCGTCCGGCGGGGCAGCACCAACGGAGGCCGCCGCCGCATCGGAGACGGTCGACCCGTCGGACTCCGACGGGTCGACCGGCCACGGCAGTTCGCCCGTCTTCAAGGAACCCCTTCCCACGTCCGCGCTGCACGTACGTCCGCCGGAGGAGGAGGTGGCGCGCCGCAACGCAGAGCGGGAGAGCGCCGCCAACGCCAAGCCGGTTGCCCCGCGGGTGATGCAGGTCCTCCTTGCCATTTTCTTCCCGGTGGTCCTCCTGGTCCTTGCCGTGCGCGCAGTGACCAGTCCCTTGTTCCTGTGGGTGGAATACAACCGCCCCGGCTTCCCCGGCGACGGCTACGGCTTCAGCACGGACGACCGCATGACCTATGGCTCCTACGCGGTGGACTACCTGACAAACTGGGCAGGTCCGCGGTACCTGGGGGACCTGGTGCACCGCAGCGGCGACAAACTGTTCAAGGACGGCGAAGTCAGCCACATGGCCGACGTCAAGGCGGTGATCCTGTCGACCTTTGGTGCCGGTGCGCTGCTGCTCCTCCTGGGCCTCATCGCCGTCCTGTACCTGCGGAAGCGGAGCAGGGGCGGTGTCCGCAGGGGCCTGTTCGCGGGTTCCATCGTCACCCTGGTCCTCATCCTGGGCCTCGGCACGTTGGCTGTCCTGGGCTGGCAGCAGTTCTTCACCGATTTCCACCGCATATTCTTCGCCGACGGGTCCTGGACCTTCAGCCTCGACGACACCCTGATCCGCCTGTTCCCCGGCCAGTTCTGGATTGACGCCGGCCTGGTGATCGCAGGCCTGGTGCTCCTGACGGCGCTGGTGACGCTGGTCCTCACCTGGCCCACACGCCGCCGCCGCGGGCTGCTGCGCGAGGAGCCGGCGGCGGAGGGTCAGGCGTAAAGCCGGGCGACGTCCGCCTGGAAGTCCTGCACGACGGCGGCCCGCTTGAGTTTGAGCGACGGCGTCAGGTGTCCGGACTCCACGGTGAATTCTGTATCGAGGAGCGAGAAGGAACGGATGGATTCGGCCTTGGACACGAGCAGGTTGGCCTGATCCACCGCTTCCTGCACCGCCTTGACCACCTCGGGATCCGCGACGGCTTCGCGGCGGGGGAGCGGCGGCAGGCCGCGCTCGGAGCGCCAGTTGTCCAGGCCCTCCGGGTCCAGGGTCACCAGGGCTGACACGAACGGTTTGCCGTCGCCCACCACCACCGCATGGCCCACGAGCGGGTGGGAGCGGATGGTTTCCTCGAGTGGCCCGGGTGCCACGTTCTTGCCGCCTGCGGTCACCAGCAGGTCCTTCTTCCGGCCGGTAACGGTGAGGTAGCCATCCCGGTCCAGTTTGCCGAGGTCACCGGTGCGGAAGAAGCCGTCCACGAAGGCTTCGGCGTTCGCCGCGGGGTTGTTGTGGTAACCCTTGAAGACGCCGATGCCCTTGACCAGGATCTCCCCGTCTTCGGCCACCCGGATGGTGGTGCCGGGAATGGGGATGCCCACCGTTCCCACCCGCGTGCGTGCTGGAGTGTTGACCGTGCACGGAGCCGTTGTTTCGGTCAGGCCATACCCCTCCAGCACGGGAATGCCTGCCCCGCGGAAGAAGTGCGCGTCCTCAAGCGCCAGCGGGCTGGCGCCGGACACGGTGTACCCTACCTGGCCGCCCAGCGCCTGGCGGAGCCGGGGATAGAGCAACCGGTCAAACAGCCCGTGCCGGACTTTCAGCAGCAGGCCGGGGCCGGGGCCGTCGCCGCGGCTTTGGCTGTCCAGGTCCCGCGAGTAGGCGATGGCCGCAGCCGAGGCAGCCTTGAACAGGCGGCCCTTCCCGGCCACTGCTGCCTTGTGGGCGGCGGTGGCCCGGACTTTTTCGAAGATCCGCGGGACCACCAGGAGGAACGTGGGCCGGAATGTCCCCAGGTCATCCAGGAGCTGCGCCGCCCCCGGGGTGTGCCCCAGGGTGGCCCCCGCCGCGAGGCAGACCACCTGGACGGCCCGCGCCAGGACGTGGGCCAGCGGCAGGAACATCAGCGTGCGCGCCTGGTCCTTCAGTAGCAGTTCCGGAAGGAACGCGACGATGTTCCTGGCCACCAGCGCAAAATTCCCGTGCGTGATCTCGCAGCCCTTGGGGTTGCCTGTGGTGCCCGAGGTATAGACGAGGGACGCGACGTCGTCCAGCCCTGCCCGGCCCCGGTGCCGCTCCAGCTCGGCGTCGCTGACTCCGGCCCCCGCGGCGGCGAGGCTGGCAAGGTTCGGTGCCGCGCCGTCGTCGTCCATCCTGACCACGTTCACCAGGCGGTCGCGGAGCGGGGGCGAGCCGGCAACAACGCCGGAAACCAGGTCCACCGTCGCCTGGTCCTGCGCAAACACCCGCCGCACCCCGGCGTCGCGGATGATCCACTCCACCTGGCGTGCGGAGGACGTCTCGTAGATGGGGACCGTCACCCCGCCGGCGAACCAGATGGCGAAATCCACCAAGGTCCATTCATAGGAGGTGGCGGACATAACGGCCACGGTGTCACCGGGTTCCAGTCCACCTGCAATGAGTCCCTTGGCCAGCGCACTGACGTCCTGCAGGAATTTTCCGGTGGGGACATCCACCCAGCCGTTGGGGCCCTTGCGACGGTAGAGGGCATGGGCCGGGTTGGCGGCGTGCTGTTCCAACAGCAGGTCCGTGACGTTGCTGTCAGCATCCAGCTCAACCAGCAGTTCGATGCTTGCTTCCCTCACAGATGGTCTCCGTTCCGCTGCCAGGCCGCGGCAGCGGCTTCGATCGGGGCTCTGATGCAATCCTGCCCTAGATCCAGGACGGCATCCACATCCTGACTTTCCAGTCCACGTAGGGGATGATCTCTGCTGCCCAGATCGGGTAGAAGAAGGCTGAGAGCAGGACGGCGGCCGCCACGAACAGCACCACCAGGTACAGCCCGGAGCGCCGGCGCCACGGCGGATCCGCAGCCCGGCCCAGAACGAGGCCCAGGCAATACACCAGCGCCAGGATGAGGAAGGGCTCAAATGACACGGCGTAGAAGTAGAACATGGTCCGCTCCGGGTAAAGGAACCACGGAAGGTATCCGGCGCCCACGCCCAGGAGGACTGCGCCGGCCCGCCAGTCCCGCCGCCCGGCCCACCAGAACAGCAGGACCACCAGCGAGATGGCGGCACCCCACCAGATCAGGGGGTTGCCCACGGACAGGATGGCCGAGGTGCACTTGGCCACGTCGCACCCCGGCGTGCCTTGCTCAGGGGATTCGTAAAAGAACGACGTCGGCCGGCCAAGGACCAGCCAGCTCCAGGCGCTTGCCTCGTACGGGTGGTCGGATCCCAGGCCCTGGTGGAAGGTGTACGCTTCGCGGTGGTAGTGGGCCAGGGACCTGATGGAGTCCGGCAGCCAGCCCCATTCAGGGGAGGGATTGCCCGCAGCCCAGTTGCGGAAGTAGGCATCTTCCGAGCGGAACCAGCCTGTCCACGCCGCCGCGTACACCAGGCCGGCAACGGGGACCATGCTGAGGAAAGCGGGGATTCCGTCTTTGATGACGCCGCCGCTGATCCAGCCGCGGATTCCCGCCACCCGCCGGGCGCTGAGGTCCCAGAAGACCGTCAGGAGGCCAAACCCGGCGAGGAAAAACAGTCCGGACCATTTGGTGCCAACGGCCAGGCCCAGGCAGAGGCCCGCGGCCACCCGCCACCAGCGGACACCCAGCCAGGGCCCGGACAGCAGCAGGGCAGCCGGCGGCAGTCCGCCGTTCCGGGTCGCGGCCTGTGCCAGCCGGGCAGCGAGCCGGCGCCGGCCGTCATCGCGGTCCAGCAGCAGTGCGCCGAAGGCGGCGAGGATCCAGAACATCAGGAAGATGTCCAGCAGGGAGGTGCGTGACATCACCAGGTGGTGACCGTCCACGGCCAGGAGCAGGCCCGCGGCACCGGCCAGCGGCAGCGACCGGAACAGCTTCAGGGCGATCAGGGACACGAGGAGGATGGAGAGGGTTCCGGTCAGGGCTGCCGCGAAGCGCCAGCCGAAGGCGTTGTCCGCACCGAAAATCCACATCCCGGCGGCGATCATCCATTTGCCCACCGGCGGATGGACCACGTACTCGGGGGAGCTGAGCAGGACCGTGGGGTCACCTGCATTGAAGGAATCGTTCGCCTTGTCAGGCCAGTTGCGTTCGTAGCCGCTGATGAGGAAGGAGTATGCGTCCTTGACGTAGTACGTTTCATCGAAGACCAGCTTTTGCGGAGTCTCCAGCCGGACAAACCGGAGGATGCCTCCGGCCACTGCCGTCAGGACCGGGACGAGCAGGAACCAGAGGCGCAGCGACGGCGGATAGTCCCGCCAGGACCGGACCCCTCCCAGGAGCCGCTCCTGCAGCGCTTCACGGGTGAACGCCTCTTCCGGGGGCCTGATCCAGGTACGGGATCCGCGGCCGCCTGATCCTGCGCCCCGGCCTTCCGCCGCAGCCTCCGTAGCTGCCGTACCGGATGCGGCGGGAGCGGCGTGTCCGGCTCCGGGCGGCCGCGTCGAGGTCTGCGTCACGAGCCCCATGCTACCTTTTGCGGCCGCAGTCCCCCTCAGCAGTAGGCTGGTGGCGTGGACCCTAACCCCAGCACCCCTCCAGAATCCGGCCCGGCAGCGCCAGGACGCATTGTCCTGGCCGCCACTCCGATCGGAAACACGGGTGACGCTTCCGCCCGGCTCGTGGAGCTGCTGGGAACGGCGGACATCGTCGCGGCAGAGGACACCCGCCGCCTGCACCGGCTGGTCCAGAGCCTGGGGGTCACAGTGGCCGGCCGGGTCATCAGTTACCACGAGCACAACGAGGCGACGAAGACGGCGGAGCTTTTGGACCAGGTGCGGACCGGCAGCACCCTTGTGATGGTCACGGACGCCGGCATGCCCTCCGTGTCCGATCCGGGCTTCCGGCTGGTGGAAGGTGCCGTTGCGGCGGGGTTGACCGTTACCGCCGTGCCGGGCCCTTCGGCTGTGCTGACTGCCCTGGCATTGTCCGGCCTGCCCACCGACCGGTTCTGCTTCGAAGGGTTCCTCCCACGGAAATCCGGGGAACGCGCCTCCCGGCTGGCAGACCTCGCCGGGGAACGCCGGACCATGGTGTTCTTCGAGGCGCCGCACCGCCTCGAAGCCATGCTGCGGGCACTGCGGGAACGGTTCGGGCCTGAGCGGCCCATCGCCGTGTGCCGGGAACTGACAAAGACCTACGAAGAAGTCATCCGCGGGTCCCTCGGCGAGCTTTTGCAGTGGGCTGAGGATACGGAGGTCCGGGGCGAGATCGCCGTTGTGCTTGGCGGGGCGCCCGAACAGGCTGCCGGCACGCCCGAGGACCACGTGGCCGCGGTCAACGAACTGGTGGCCCAGGGCATCCGGCTCAAGGAAGCGGTGGCTGCTGTTGCGGACGACGTCCGGGTGAGCAAAAGGGAGCTCTATTCGGCCGTGTTGGCGGCCCGCTGACGGTAGCCGACGGGCCGGGTTGCTGCTGTGCAGATGCACAGGAGAACGGCGTTGGGGCAGTGCGCCGCGGCGTAGACCGGGGCGGTGGCCCGCAGTAGTCTGACAGTTAATCAGCCTGATGAGCCCGGTCACTCCGGCCGCCGCCGCAGGGCTGCAACAACCCTACTGACGAGGGAGTCATCGTGACTGTCACTGCACAGCCAGCCGTTACCGCGGACCGCGAAAGCCGGCTTCTGGCCTCTGTCCCCACCGGACTGCTGATTAATGGTGAGTGGCGCGCCGCCGCCTCCGGCAAGACCTTCGACGTCGAGGATCCCGCCACCGGGAACGTCCTGCTCAGCATTGCCGACGCCGGCGCCGAGGATGGCGCCGCGGCGCTGGACGCCGCCGCTGCCGCGCAGGAGTCATGGGCGAAGGTCCCGCCGCGTGAACGCGGCGAAATCCTGCGCCGGGCTTTTGACCTGGTGACCGAACGCGCCGAGGACTTCGCGCTCCTGATGACCATGGAAATGGGCAAGCCGCTGGCCGAAGCCCGGGGTGAGGTGACCTATGGTGCCGAGTTCCTGCGCTGGTTCTCCGAGGAAGCCGTCCGTGCTTTTGGCCGCTACTCGGTGTCCCCGGACGGCAAGTCCCGGCTGCTGGTCACCAAGAAGCCCGTTGGCCCCTGCCTGCTGATCACCCCGTGGAACTTCCCGCTGGCCATGGCCACCCGCAAGATCGCCCCGGCCGTCGCGGCCGGCTGCACCATGGTCCTGAAGTCCGCGAACCTCACCCCGCTGACCTCCCAGCTGTTCGCCGCCGTGATGCAGGAAGCCGGCCTGCCCGCCGGTGTCCTGAACGTCATCCCCACCTCCACCGCCGGCGCCACAACGGGCCCGCTGATCAAGGATGCCCGGCTCCGGAAGCTGTCCTTCACCGGTTCCACCGAGGTGGGCCGCCGCCTGCTGGCTGACGCGTCCGAGACCGTGCTGCGCACTTCCATGGAACTGGGCGGCAACGCCCCCTTCGTCGTCTTCGAGGACGCCGACCTGGATGCCGCCGTCGCCGGCGCCATGCTCGCGAAGCTGCGGAACATGGGCGAGGCCTGCACCGCGGCCAACCGCTTCATCGTCCACGAATCCGTGGCAGCCGAGTTCGCGGAGAAGTTCGCCGCGAAGATGAAGGAGATGACCACCGCCCGGGGCACCGAGCCGGAGTCCAAGGTGGGCCCGCTGATCGACGCCAAGAGCCGGGACAAGGTCCATGAGCTGGTCTCCGACGCCGTTGCCTCCGGCGCGAAGGCCGTCCTGGGCGGCGGACCGGTGGAGGGCCCGGGCTACTTCTACCAGCCCACCATCCTCTCGGGCGTTACCGAAGGCACCCGCATCCTGTCCGAGGAGATCTTCGGGCCGGTGGCACCGATCATCACCTTCAGCAGCGAGGACGACGCCGTGCGCCTGGCCAACAACACAGAATACGGGCTGGTGGCCTACGTCTTCACGAAGGACCTCAACCGCGGCATCCGGATGGGCGAAAAGCTCGAAACCGGCATGCTCGGCCTGAACGCCGGCGTCATCTCCAACGCCGCCGCACCCTTTGGCGGCGTCAAGCAGTCCGGCCTGGGACGCGAAGGCGGCCTCGAAGGCATCGAGGAATACCTGTACACCCAGTACATCGGCATCGCCGATCCCTACGCCGGGTAATCCCCGGACGGCACCAACTGGAGCCGCCGCCCGCCCTACCGTGAACGCACGGGCCAGGAGCGTGCGGCGGCTTTTGCCGTTACAGCCAACGCCCGGCCGGCGGCCCTGAAGGGGGCGCCAATGATCCGCCCCAGCCGTCCCATCACGGACGGTGGAAGCCACGCGGCCCGAAGCCTCTGCGGCAAGGTGGCATTGGCGCGCAACGCAAGCTCCAAGGCAGCCAGCTGCCCCGACGCGGCGCCGCCTTTTGCGCCTGTCCCGGTCCGTCCGCCGTCGTCCGCATCCTGTCCGCCGGCTGACGGCGGGGGCGGGCCGAACCTGTTCCGCTCGAAGCCTGCGGTGAGTGCAACCGCGGCGCGGTGGGCCGCCTCGTCCATCCCGCCGGGTTCCCCCAGATGCCCACGCAGCCGCGTGGAATAGGCCCGCGGGGTCTCGCTGGAGCCCGGGGCTACGCCGTAGTCGGTGCCCAGGTCCAGCATTTCAGTCCAGGCCAGGGGGACGGCGTCCCCGGGATCCCTCGGGCGGAGGCGCCGGGCACGGATGGCGGTCCGGACCAGATGCGGCGAGGCGGCCAGGAGTGCAACGCCCAGGACTCCGCCGGCCCCGAACAGCCATGGCAGGAGCTGCAGGCCATCGTCGCTGCCGCCGCCTGTCCCCGGGGCCGGAAGCGGCGTGGCGCTGGGGACCGGGGCGGGGGCCGGAGTGGCGTCGGGAATCAGGTCGTCATTGTTGTCAAGCGACCCGGGGGCAGTCGGGGCGGACGACTCCGTGGCATATTCGGGGACGACGCCGCGGGAGGGTGTGGGCTCGAAAGGTACCCAGCCCAGGCCCTGGAAGTACAGCTCCGGCCACGCATGGGCATCGCGGGCGTCCACCTCGAACTCGGGCAGCGTACCCTGGCCTGCCACCGTCACCGTGGCACCTGTCAGCCGTCCCGGGGCATAACCCACGGCGATGCGGCTGGGGATCCCTTCCAGCCGTGCCATGACCGCCATTGCCGACGCGTAGTGGATGCAGTAGCCGCTCTTTTGGTCCAGGAAGTCGGCCAGGACGGAGAGCCCGTTCCCGTCGTAGCCGTTTTGCACCGGTGACTGCAGCGAGTAGGTGAACTCCGCCGACCGGAGGTACCGCTGGATGGCCATCGCTTTTTCGTAAGGTGAGCTGGCGGACCCGGCCACCGTGCCGGCCGTGGTCCTGACAATCTCCGGAACGTTGCCGGGGACCCTGGTGAAATCGTCGGGGATGTCCCGCACCCCGCTGGATGATTGGGCCAGCAGCCCTGCCGACAGTTTGGGCACTGAGGACGTTACAACGTACTCCTGCCGCCGGGAGCTGACGTCTGTCCCCTTGATGCTCAAGGTGGCGGGATCCCAGGTCCAGCGTCCGTCCAGCCCGCGCACCGTTTCGGGGGCGTAGGGCACAGGCAGGTAGGGGCTGGTGAAGGTCCCGGTATCGATCGCGGTCACCTGCTGCAGCTGTTCGTCGGCCAGGACTGCATAGCCGGGATCGATCCGTCCGCCCAGGGGAAGCCGCGATGCGTTCCGGTCGTCCGGGCCCCAGGATTCGCCGTCGAAGTGGTCCACGGTGACAGACCGCAGGTACAGCGGGACGGAGGCATTGGTGGCGTACGTGATCCGCCCGCTTCCGTCCGGCGTCCGCAGGCTGTTCCCGAGGGTAATCATCGGGTTCAGGCCCGTGGAGGTGCCCCAAGGGTTAAGCCGGGAACCCTGCGGGAAGGTGCCCTGGTCGAATCCCGGGATGGCCAGCGGAACCAGCAGGGTGGCAGCAAGCGCAGCGGACCCCGTCAACACCGCCCGCCGGACCTGCCCCGGGTTCCGCGCCGAGTCCGCCTGGGTGCGGGCATCCGGTGCGAACCACTGGCTGCAGGCAAGGATCATCAGGTACCCGGCGACAGCGACGGTAAAACCAAAGAAGCCCACGCTCTGCGGCTTGATCATGGCCGGCACCACCAGGATGGCCAGCAGGCCCACGCCGGTGGCTGCCGGCATGCCGAGGGGTACTGCCAGCGCGTCCACCAGGATGACCGCCAAACCCAACACCGCGCAGATCACCATCACGATCCCCACGTTGGGTGCCACGGGTGCGGTTTCGGCCAGCACGGTTTCGCTGGCACGGCGGACCAGCCGCTGCAGTTCGGTGAAGGTGGCGCCGGTGGGGATCAGCCCCAGGAGGCTGGATCCGCGGAAGAACGTCAGGGTGAGGATGGCGCCCAGGGACAGGAAGCCGCCTGCGGTCACCAGCAGTGGTTGGGCCCGGACGGCGCGCAGCGCGGCGAGGGTGAAACTTACCACCAGCACTGTGGTGAGCACCGGCCAGTACCAGGCCCAGCCCCTCAGCACCCCGTTCAGGGACAGGGCGGCACCGCAGACTGCGACGGCAATGGAGGCGGCCATGGCCCACGGAAAGGCGCCAACCCTTGGCCGCCCCGCGGATGTTCCCGCCGGGGAAGCAGGCTGTTTGCCGGTGCCGGGGGTCCGGGCCGGGGCCATGGTCATCGCGCCACTCCCGCTCCGCGCCGGACTTCCGCTGTTGGCGCCGGCAATTCAACGTCCTGGTCAAACTGGCCCCAGGCGGCGGTCACCGGGACCGACGGCGGAACGGCCACCGCCCGCCAGCCACCCTGCCGGAGGGCCTCGAGGACAACGGAGTACTCGGCGGGCTTCTCCACAACAACGATGGCAAAGGCGTTGGTTCCGTAGCCGGCGGCAGGGGCCAGGGCCAGCGCCTCCTCCGGAGAAATCCTCCCGAGCACGGCAATCAGGGGGCCGCGCATGCGGTGCGCGGACAGCTTGTCCATCAGTTGGTCGTCAAAGGAAGGGGGCCCGGCGTCCTGGCTGCTGGTGTGCCGGGAGCCAAAAAGCTCTGGACCAGGTGCTTCGCGCCCCACGATTTCCCGAAGCCTGGCATCGCGCCGCTGATGATGTGGCCCGGTGAGCTGGATGGCCGCGAGGCTCTCGGCAATGGACTGGAGCCCGGAGGCCCCGCTGTACTCCTCGGCCTCGGGATCCGGTGACGAGGGCGAATGAAGGAAGGCCGGTTCCCCGCGCGTGTCCAGCAGGCGCAGGCCGTAGTTGCGTTCTGCAAGGTGGGCGCTGATGGACATGGCCGCTACTACAGACCATTCAAAGGTTTCGCTGGTGACCATGGAATGGCCGTCCTGCGCGGTCAGTCCCGCCAAAGTGGGCGGCGACCCGCCGGAGAAGGCCATGAAGCGGTGGTCCAGGACGATCGTTGCCTCGGGCGTCGTGACGGATTCCTCCTGGCGGACCATCAGGGCACCGTGGCGGGCGGTGGCTGCCCAGTGGACGCGGCGCATGGGGTCGCCGTGGCGGTATTCACGGGTCATCACGTCGTCGTCGCTGGGGTTTGCGCGGATTCTGGTGGCGGTAACGCCGTCGTTTCCCCGGGCTCCGGCGAGCCCTGTCAGGGGAAGGACGACGGCGGCAGGCGTCACCGTGAGCGTGTCGCCGTCGTCAATGGCCTGGCGGTGCAGTGAGAGCCCGAACGGGTCCGTGAACTCGGCCGTGACAGGACCGATCCTGAACTGGCCGCGCTGGGCGGATCGCAGGTGGTATTCGTAGCGGCTTGTTCCGCCGGTGGCTGAGCGGGAGGGGAACCGGAACACGGGAGACTCGCCGAAGCGGGGCGGCAGCCGTTCCTCCATGGTGGCCCGGCCGCTTGCGGTTCCCGTCCGGGCCACCGCCAGCCGCACGGTGGTGGGGGAAGACGTCTCCACCGGGGACGGATTGAACTCGCGGTACACGCGGAAGCGGGGCTTCACCAGGCGGATGCCGGCCAGCGAAACCACGGGGAGGACCAGCAACAGGACACTGAGCGTCAGGAGATCCCGCCGCCCCATGACGTGGGCGGCCGCGAGGGCAGCAGCGCCGGCCCCCAGCATTCCCCAGCCGCGCTGGGTGAAGAGGTGCCGTGGCAGTCTGTCGAGCAGCGCCATGGGTCCGCCTAGTGGTTCCTGCCCACGCCGGCCACCGGGGCAGGGCTCCTGCCGGTGGTCCTGGGCTGCCGGGCGGGCTCGGCCGGCGTGTGCGGAACGGGCAGGCGCGACAGGATGCCCCGCAGGACGGTGTGCGGAGTCTCGCCCGCTCCGGCCGCCTTCCGGTCCAGGATGATGCGGTGCGCCAGGACGGCCTCTGCCACCTGGAGCACGTCATCGGGCAAAACGAAGTCCCGGCCGTCAAGGGCGGCAGTGGCCTTCGCTGCACGCAACAGCTGCAGCATGGAACGGGGGCTCGCGCCCAGCCGGAGGAGGGGGCTTTCCCGGGTGGCCCTGCCCACCGAAACCGTGTACTCCTTGACCGCCTGCGAAACATAGACCTGCTGGACGCTGGCGATCATGGCGGCCACGTCGGCCGTGGTTACCACAGCGGCGACCTTGGCCAGCGGAGAGGTGGCCTGATGTGTTTCGAGCATCTCGATCTCGGCGTCCTTGTCCGGGTAGCCCATGGAGATCCGTGCCATGAACCGGTCCCGCTGCGCCTCCGGCAGAGGATAGGTTCCTTCCATCTCAATGGGATTCTGGGTGGCAACCACCATGAACGGCTCGTCGAGCCGGTAGGAGTTGCCGTCCACGGTGACCTGGTGCTCCTCCATGCACTCGAGGAGGGCGGACTGGGTTTTGGCGGACGCGCGGTTGATTTCGTCGCCGATGACGATGTTCGCGAAAACCGCGCCGGGCCGGAACTCGAACAGCCTTGACGCCTGGTTGTAGATGGACACCCCGGTGACGTCGGAGGGCAGCAGGTCAGGGGTGAACTGGATGCGGTTGACGGTGCAGTCGATGGTCCGGGCCAGCGTCTTGGCCAGGAGGGTCTTCCCGACGCCGGGTACGTCCTCGAGCAGCAGGTGGCCCTGCGCCAGCAGGACAGTCAGTGCCAGCATTGCAGCATCCGATTTCCCATCGATTACCGTGTTCACCGTTGTCAGGATGCGCTGGCTTGCCGCGTGGAAAGACTCACCGTCCATCGCCGCCGGACGGTGCCCGTTCAGGCGGCTGACGGGGTCCGGGACGCCGGCCAGGTTGCCGGTAGCAGCGCTCACATCGTTGGCAGTACGTCGGTGGGATTCCATCGGCAACCTTTCAGCCCGGGGTCTCGCCTGGACGGGACAAGTAAGCCTGCCTTCGCCCGTCGGTGGGCGTTCGCATCTGTCCGTACCAGACTACTAACACAACTGCCGCAGCTGACAGAGAGTTCCGGCAAAAATGGGGCCAACCTCCGCAGTTAGGCTGGAGGGATGTGCAACACGCTGATCCCCGACGCTTACCGCAGCCCCGTTGCCGGGGACGCACCCGATCCTGAGAACGGCAGGAAGCGCGAGTTCCCGCCCGCCCCGGAACCCCTGCCGGTGCCGGTCATGGACAACCACACCCACCTCGATTTTCCCGACGGGAAGGCGCCCGTGGGCATTAAGGCCGCCCTGGATGCAGCCGCCGCGGTGGGTGTCCAGGGTGCGGTGCAGGTGGGCTGCGACCTCGAGTCCTCCCGTTTCACCGTGCAGGCGGTGGACCAGGACGAACGGCTCCTCGGGGCTGTTGCCCTGCACCCCAACGATGCCCCCCGCTACGCGGCCCGCGGCGGGCTGGAAGAGGCGCTCGCTGAAATCGAGCAGCTGGCAGCCCACCCGCGCATCAGGGCCATCGGGGAGACCGGCCTGGACTTCTTCCGTACCGAAGGCGAAGGCCTGGTCCACCAGAAATACTCCTTCCGCCGCCATATCGACATTGCCAAGCGCCTGGGCCTCACACTGCAGATCCACGACCGTGACGCGCACAGTGACGTGGTGCAGGTCCTGCGGGAGGAAGGCGCACCGGAGCGGGTCGTGTTCCACTGCTTCTCGGGTGATGAGGAGCTGGCCGCAGTCTGCAACCAGGAGGGCTGGTGGATGTCCTTCGCGGGAACACTCACCTTCCGGAACGCCACAAACCTGCGTGCCGCGCTGGCCGTCGCCGATCCTGCGTTGGTCCTGGTGGAAACCGATGCTCCCTTCCTCACACCCCACCCGCACCGGGGCCGGCCGAACGCGAGCTACATGGTGCCCTACACGGTGCGTGCCATGGCTGAATTGACAAATACCGACCTGGCCTCGCTGTGCGCCGGTATCAGCGAAAATACCGTGCGGGCGTACGGATCCTGGGTGTAACGAAACAGCTTTGTTGCTCACCCCAAGGAATACCTGGTATGCAAAATTGTTGGTCCCTTTATAACGCTACGGTTACAGTGAAGAACTATTAGCCGGGGTCGGGGAAGGCCAGCGGGTAATTCACTTCTTTCTGCAGCACGATGTGCCGGACCTTGTTCCGGCCTGACCGTTGCGCGAAGTGTGGCGGCGCAACGGTGCCCGGACTGCCTCATGCAAGGCGGTGCCGGGCATTTTATTGCGCGATCCCCGTGCCCGGATGGACCTAAAGTTATGGGCAATCGTGGTCAAGTTCTTCACAACGGACGGCAAGTTCAGCTTTATCAAAGTTGGCGCCCAGTTGCTGGTGCTCTGCGCGCTGGTGGTGGGGCTCGTAGCCTTCGTCGGCAATAACAAAACCGTCACGCTCAACGTCGACGGCAAAGTCACATCCGTGCAGACCTTCGGCGGTACCGTGGGCCAGGTGGTCAAGAGTGCCAACCTTGAGCTCAAGCCCACCGACCGGGTCTCCCCGGCCATCGACGCCTCCGTCCAGAACGGCACCGTCATCAACGTCAACCAGGCCAAAGAGGTCAAGGTGAGCCTCGACGGGGCAGAGAAGACCGTCAACACCAACGCCCAGGACGTGGCAGGCCTGGTGACCGAGCTTGGCGTTGCCAGCGCATCGTCCGTTTCGGTTCCCAAGGATGCGCAGCTCGCCGTCGCGGGATCCTTCGTCTCGATCTCCACTCCCAAGACCGTCAGCATCGTCGCCGACGGCAAGGTGGATACCGCCACCACCACCGCAGCCACGGTTGGCAAGGTACTGGAAGACGCCGGCCTGACCCTCGGCGCCAACGACCGCACTTCCCAGCCCGCCAACGCCCACGTGGTCAACAACATGGTGATCAAGGTCTCCCGCGTGGATAACGCCCAGACCGCCGTGACCACCGACGAGGTTCCTTTCGAAAAGGTCACCACGGAGAGCGCCGAGCTTCTGAAGGGCGAACAGGAAGTCACCCAGGCAGGTGCCGCCGGAAAGATCGAAAAGACCTACAAGCTGGTTCTGGTGGATGGCCGTGAAGCGTCGCGCACCCTGGTTTCGGAGACGGTATCCGTCCAGCCTGTTGCTGAGAAGATCACGGTCGGCACCAAGCCGAAGCCGGTAGCCCAGGCAGCTCCGGCCCCCGCGGCCGGCACCAACACCGGCGCAGCGGCCCCCGCCATCATGAACGAAGCCATGTGGGACAAGATTGCCCAGTGCGAATCCGGCGGAAACTGGAGCATCAACACCGGCAACGGCTACTACGGCGGCCTGCAGTTCGATATCCAGACCTGGATCGGATCCGGCGGCGGAGCCTATGCGCCGAACGCCAGCCTTGCGACGAAAGCCCAGCAAATCGACATCGCCAACCGCGTTTACGCACAGCGCGGCCTGCAGCCGTGGGGCTGCGGCTGGGCAGCCACCAGCTGACCAGGAGCGGGCACCAGCCCGCCCGCGCACAGTGGCCGGGCCCGGACTTTCCGGGCCCGGCCGCTGCCGTTAACCAGGCCGGCCGCGGGCATAGACCGGACCGGACGGAACCGGCGCGCGGGATAGGATACCTAGGTGACTGAACCCAACCCCGCCGCGCCCGCACCCTTGTTTGGTGCCTCCGACATACGACGGCTGGCGGAGGAAATCGGCATCAGGCCAACCAAGACCCTGGGCCAGAATTTCGTGATCGATGGCAACACGATCCGCAGGATCGTGGCTGCCGCGGGCGTGGGGCCGGAGGAAACAGTACTCGAAGTCGGGCCAGGCCTCGGCTCCCTGACCTTGGGGCTCCTGGACGCGGCAGCCTCCGTGGTCGCCGTCGAAATCGATCCGGTACTGGCTGCGAAGCTTCCGGAGACGGTGAAGGAATGGCGGCCTGCCGCTGCGGGTTCCTTCCACCTGGTCCATGCCGACGCCATGAAGGTCACCGAACTCCCGGTCCAGCCCACTGCGTTGGTGGCCAACCTGCCCTATAACGTGGCCGTGCCCGTGGTGCTGCACCTGCTGCAGCATTTCCCCAGCCTGCAGCACGGCCTGGTCATGGTGCAGGACGAGGTGGCGGACCGGCTGGCTGCCGGCCCCGGATCGAAAACGTATGGCGTCCCGTCGGTTAAGGCCGCGTGGTACAGCCAGATGCGCAAGGCCGGCGTGATCGGCATGAACGTTTTCTGGCCGGCACCCAAGATCCACTCCGGCCTGGTTGCCTTCACCCGCCGCGAACCGCCGGCCACTACAGCCAGCCGCGAGCAGGTCTTCGCCGTGGTGGACGCCGCTTTCGCGCAGCGGCGCAAGACCCTGCGCGCCGCCCTTGCCGGCTGGGCCGGGGGAGCGCCGGAGGCCGAACGCTGCCTGGTGGCAGCCGGCGTCGACCCCACTGCCCGGGGCGAGGTCATCGACATCGCCGCGTTCGCCAGGATCGCCGAAGCCAAGGAGGCCGGGGCGTGAAACCCGTGGCAGGGCGGTTCACTGCGAGGACGGTCCGGGTGAAAGCTCCGGGCAAGGTCAACGTGTCCCTTGATGTCGGCCCGCTCCGTCCTGACGGCTATCACTCGGTAGCCAGCGTTTACCTCGCCGTTTCCCTCTATGAGGAAGTGGCGGCCACCAGTACCGAAACGCCCGGAATCACAGTCAGCCTCAGTGCGGACAGCACGCTTGACCTGGACGCCGTGGACATCCCCCTGGACGGCAACAACCTGGCCTACAAAGCGGCCGCCATCATGGCGGACGTCTCTGAACACTCCACCGGGGTGCACCTGGAAATCACCAAGCGCGTGCCCGTGGCCGGCGGCATGGGCGGCGGGTCGGCGGACGCGGCAGCCACCCTCCTGGCCTGCGACGCGCTGTGGAACAGCGGCCTGTCGCGGGAGGAACTGGCCCACCTGGCCTCAGAACTCGGCGCGGACGTCCCCTTTTCCCTGCTGGGCGGCACCGCAGTTGGGCTGGGGCTGGGCGACAAGCTGTCCCCGGCACTGGCGAAGGCGCAGACCCACTGGGTCCTGGTGACGGCGGATTATGGCCTGTCCACCCCGGAGGTGTACCGGACCCTGGACCGGCTGCGCGACGCTGAAGGCGTCAATGCCACCGAGCCCACCGGCGTCGACCCCCAGATCCTGACCGCACTGCGGAGCGGCGATGCCGAAGCCCTGAGCCGCGTCCTGGTGAACGATCTCCAACGCGCCTCCATAGAACTGGCGCCGTCACTCCGCGATACGCTTGGCATTGGCGAATCCCACGGAGCCATCGCGGGCATCGTGTCCGGTTCCGGTCCCACGGTTGCCCTGCTCGCGGATGACTCCCTGGCCGCGGACGGCCTGGCAGAAGATCTGCGGCGCTACGGCTTGTCGGCCATCGCCGTGCACGGCCCCGTTCCAGGGGCACGCATCATCTCCGACACCCTGATCTGACAACGTTCAACCCACGTCCCACCCGAGCAGCAGAAAGCAGTACCCTTTGGCACACCTTCTTGGCGGCGAGAACCTCACGGTTTCCTACGCAACCCGCACCGTCCTGGACGGCGTCACCCTGGGACTCGAGGAGGGTGACAGGATCGGCATGGTGGGCCGCAACGGCGACGGCAAATCCACCCTCATGCGGCTGCTCGCGCTGCGCTCCACCCCCGACGCGGGCAGGGTCACCAAACGCGGCGACGTCAACGTCGGCTACCTGGACCAGAGCGACGTGCTCGACGGCGACCTCACGGTGGGTGCCGCCATCGTGGGGGACCAGGCGGACTACGAGTGGGCCCGGAACCCCCGGATCCGCGAAATTATGGGCGGCCTGGTTTCCGACGTGGACTGGCACGCCAACGTCCATGCCCTCTCCGGCGGGCAGAAGCGGCGCGTGGCACTCGCCAAGCTGCTGATCGAGGACCACGACGTCATCATGCTGGACGAGCCCACCAACCACCTCGACGTCGAGGGCGTGGCCTGGCTGGCCCGGCACCTGAAGACACGCTGGCGGGCCAACCAGGGCGCGTTCCTGGTGGTCACCCACGACCGCTGGTTCCTGGATGAAGTCTGCACTAAAACCTGGGAAGTCCATGACGGCATCGTTGACCCCTTCGAAGGCGGTTACGCGGCCTATGTGCTGGCCCGCGCAGAGCGGGACCGGATGGCCTCCGTGGTGGAGAGCAAGCGCCAGCAGCTGGTCAAGAAGGAGCTCGCCTGGTTGCGCCGCGGCGCGCCGGCACGGACATCAAAGCCGAAGTTCCGGATCGAAGCAGCCAACGCCCTTATCGAGGACGTCCCGGCACCCCGGGATTCCATGGCGCTGAACAAGATGGCCACGGCCCGCCTGGGCAAGGACGTCCTGGACCTGGAGCACGTCTCCCTCAATTTCCAGGGCGCCGACGACGGCCGGAAGCTTTTCGACAACATCACCCTCCGCCTCGCGCCGGGAGAACGGCTCGGGCTGGTGGGCGTCAACGGCGCCGGCAAGACCACCCTCCTGAAGCTCCTCAACGGCCAGATCACCCCCGACGCCGGCAAGCTGAAGCGCGGCAAGACCGTGGTCACCGCCGTGCTCACGCAGGAGGTCAAGGAGCTCGACGACGTCTCCGACCTTCGCGTCATCGAAGTCATCGAGCGGGAGAAACGTTCCTTTAACGTCGGCGGCCGGGAATTCACCGCCGGGCAGTTGGTGGAGCAGCTCGGGTTCACCAACCAGAAGCAGTGGACACCGGTGAAGGACCTCTCGGGCGGTGAGCGCCGGCGCCTGCAGCTCCTGCGATTGCTCGTGGGGGAGCCGAACGTGCTGATGCTCGACGAGCCCACCAACGATCTGGACACCGACACCCTTGCCGCTGTGGAAGACGTCCTGGACGGCTGGCCGGGGACGCTCGTGGTGGTCAGCCACGACCGCTACCTCCTGGAGCGCGTCACCGACCACCAGATGGCCCTGCTTGGCGACGGCAAGCTCCGCGGCCTGCCCGGCGGCGTGGACCAGTACCTGGAACTCCGCGAGGCTGCACTTGCGGGATCCACCGTCACGGGCGGCGGAAACCCCGTCACCAGCGGCGGTTCGACACCTGCAGCAGCCCAGTCCGGCCCTTCCGAAGCCGAAAAGCGCGACGCCCGCAAAGCCAAGAACCGGATCGAACGCCAGCTGGGCAAACTGGACCAGGCAGAGAAAAAGCTTCACGACCAGATGCTGAAAAGCACCGAGGCCTCCGACTTCGACGCCCTGGCCGAGCAAAACCGGCAACTCAAAGACCTGGCCGGCGAACGCGACGCCCTCGAACTAGAATGGCTCGAAGCTGTAGAGGCCCTCGGGGAGTAAGCCCGTGCTTCCTTGGCTGGGTTCCAGAACCGGCCCTTCGACGTCGCTTAGACACAGGACATAGGGAGCGCTGCGGTCGCTGAGCGACCTCCGCGCTCCGATGTCCCGCGATGCGCGACTTTCCGAAGGACCGCCTCCGGAAAGGGCCGCCGCCTCCCAGCGTTCCCACCTCTCGAACGAAGGAACGGAAGGGGCCGTGCGGGGACCTCCCGGCAGGACGGCCTCCAGCGACGGCACCGCACCCACCGCCGGGGAGCAGCAGGCATCCAGTCGGAACCTTTGGCAGGCGGGTGGGGGACCGTCGAACCCTAGAGGTCTGTACGCGGCGTGCCGGGGACTCTCGAAGGAGAGATAGGCATGAGCGGGGCAGGGGGCCTTCGTGTAGTCGCGCATCGCGGCGCATCGGGCGCCGGAGGTCGCTCAGCGACCGCAGGTGCCCCTATGCGTCGTGTCTAAGCGACGGCGAAGGGCCACTGCGCCGCGGACTCGACAACGGCCGACGGCGAATGGCCCGTGCGCCGCGAAGGTAACCAACGGCCCGTAAAGGTGACCACGGGGAGGCTCAGCCCTCGGACTTCAGCTCAGGGTCTTTCTTGAGGCCCGTCAGGCCGTTCCAGGCGAGGTTGACCAGATGGGCGGCGACGGTGTGTTTGTCGGGCTGGCGGCTGTCCTGCCACCACTGGCCAGTCATGGCCACCATGCCCACGAGCATCTGCGCGTACATGGCTCCGTCCTCGCCGCTGAACCCGCGGCGGGAGAACTCGTCGGAGAGGATGTGTTCCACGCGGGCGGTGACGTGGGAGAGCAGGGTGGAAAAAGCGCCTTCGGGTTGGGACGGCGGGGCGTCCCGCATCAGGATCCGGAAACCTTCGGTGCGGTCTTCGATGTAGGTCAGCAGTGCCAGCGCGGCGCGTTCCACCAGGACGCGCGGCTTCGCCTCCTCGGTGAGGGCCGCATTGATGGCGTCCAGCAGGATATGGAACTCAAAGTCCACAACCTGGGTGTACAGCCCTTCCTTGGAACCGAAATGTTCGTAAATGACCGGCTTGGAGACTCCCGCGCAGGCGGCGATTTCCTCGATGGTGGTGCCGTCCAGTCCGCGGACGGCGAAGAGGCCGCGCCCGACGTCGATCAACTGGCTCCGGCGCTGAAGTCCGGTCATCCGCGTCCGCGGCGGGTTGTTGCTCACATTTCCATGATGCCTTACCCGTCTGCGACGGGATTCCGGGGCGTCCGGGAGGACCCGGCGGCCTCGTGTCGCGCGGCGCCCCGAACCCGTGGCAAAATAGGGGATTGTGCCCGGGCCTTGCGCCTTGGGCATGGTCCGCTCTGGTGTAACGGCAGCACCCCGGCCTTTGGAGCCGTGGAGTATAGGTTCGAATCCTATGGGCGGAACTGCTGTGCGAGGAGTTCAGTAGGATGACACTCGGTGCCGCGCCGGCAGACTGGCCGGACACCTCAAGCGCCAGCGTAACCCAAGCAAGGAGAGCCCGTACGTGATCCCCGAGAAGGCCCCGTCCGCCGTAATCGTCCTGGCGGCAGGCGCCGGCACCCGGATGAAGTCACGTACCCCCAAGATCCTCCATGAAATCGGTGGCCGGTCGATGGTGGGGCACGCGCTCCTGGCAGCCCGCAGCATCAACCCCCGGCAGCTCGCCATTGTCGTCCGCCACGAACGGGACCTGGTGGCCCGCCACGTCGCTGACCTCGATCCTGCTGCCGTCATTGTGGACCAGGACGATATCCCCGGCACGGGCCGCGCGGTTGAAGCCGCGCTGCAGGCCCTGGATGCGGAACAGCTCTTGACGGGCACCGTCGTGGTGACCTACGGCGACGTGCCCCTGCTCTCCGGCCAATTGCTGGCCGAGCTCGTTGCCACCCACGAGCAGGAAGCCAACGCCGTCACGGTCCTGACGGCTGTCCTGGACGACGCCTCCGGCTACGGCCGCATCCTGCGCGGCGACGACGGCACAATAACCGGCATCCGCGAGCACAAGGACGCCACGGAAGCCGAACGGCTGATCCGCGAGGTCAACTCCGGCATTTACGCATTCGATGCCGGCGTACTGCGCAACGCCCTGGGCAAGGTCACCACGGACAACGCGCAGGGCGAGAAGTACCTCACGGACGTGCTGGGACTGGCGAGGGAGGCAGGCGGGCGCGTTGCCGCCGTCGTCACCGCTGACCGCTGGCAGGTGGAGGGCGCCAATGACCGCGTCCAGCTGGCGGCCCTCGGAGCGGAGCTGAACCGCCGCACCGTGGAAGCCTGGATGCGCGCCGGCGTCACCGTCGTGGACCCGGCCACCACCTGGATCGATTCCTCCGTGACGCTTGACGAGGACGTCCGTCTCCTGCCCAACACCCAGCTTCACGGGGCCACCCGCGTGGCGAGGGACGCCGTCGTCGGCCCCGACACCACGCTGACGGACGTCACCGTAGGCGAAGGCGCGAAGGTGGTCCGCACGCACGGTTCCGGGTCGGTGATCGGCGCCGGCGCCTCCGTCGGACCCTTCACGTACCTGCGGCCCGGCACCGTCCTGGGCGAAAGCGGCAAGATCGGCGCGTTCTACGAAACCAAGAACGTGACCATCGGCCGCGGCTCCAAACTGTCCCACCTCGGCTACGCCGGCGACGCCGAAATCGGCGAGGACACGAACATCGGCTGCGGCAACATCACAGCCAATTACGACGGCCAGAACAAGCACCGCACCGTCATCGGTTCCGGCGTTCGGACCGGTTCCAACACCGTCTTTGTTGCCCCGGTCACCGTGGGGGACGGCGCCTACAGCGGCGCCGGCGCGGTGATCCGCAAGGACGTGCCTGCGGGCGCCCTGGCGCTGAGCATCGCAGCGCAGCGCAACACCGAAGGGTGGGTCCCCGCCAACAGGCCGGGAACGCGCTCCGCCGAACTGGCCCAGGCAGCCACCACAGATTCCTCAAGTACCCCGGCATCTACAGAAGAGGGCAAGTAATAATGAGCGAAATTACGGCGCACGGCGAGAAGAAGCTGGTGCTCGCCACCGGGCGGGCCCATCCGGAGCTGGCCCGGGAGATCGCCAAGGAGCTCGGTACTGACCTGCTGCCGGTGGACGCCTACGACTTCGCCAACGGTGAAATCTACGTCCGCGCCGGCGAGAGCGTCCGCGGCACCGACGCCTTCGTCATCCAGGCGCACCCGGCCCCGCTGAACAACCACCTCATGGAACAGCTGATCATGATCGATTCGCTGAAGCGGGCCTCCGCCAAGAGGATTACCGTGGTCTCCCCGTTCTACCCCTATGCACGCCAGGACAAGAAGGGCCGCGGCCGCGAGCCCATTTCCGCCCGCCTGGTGGCCGACCTCTACAAGACCGCCGGCGCCGACCGCATCATGAGCGTGGACCTGCACACCTCCCAGATCCAGGGCTTCTTCGACGGGCCCGTGGACCACCTCATGGCCATCCCGCTGCTCGCGGACTACATCCGCACCCGGGTGGACGCAGAGAACATTACGGTTGTGTCCCCGGACACCGGCCGCGTCCGCGTGGCCGAGCAGTGGGCTGAGCGCCTGGGCGGCGCCCCCTTGGCCTTCGTGCACAAGAGCCGCGACCTGACTGTCCCCAACCAGGCGGTCTCCAAGACCGTGGTGGGCCAGATCGAGGGACGCACCTGTGTCCTGATCGACGACATGATCGACACCGGGGGAACCATCTCCGGCGCCGTCCAGGTACTGAAGAACGCGGGCGCCAAGGATGTCATCATCGCCGCCACCCACGCCGTCTTCTCCGACCCCGCAGCCCAGCGGCTCGCCGACTCGGGTGCCCGCGAAGTGGTGGTCACCAACACCCTTCCGCTCACCGCGTCCCAGCGGTTCCCGCAGCTGACCGTCCTGTCCATCGCCCCGCTGATTGCGCGCGCCGTCCGTGAAGTGTTCGACGACGGTTCCGTCACCAGCCTGTTTGACGGCAACGCCTAGGCAGTGCCGGTGCCGGGTCCGTTTTCAGTAAACGGGCCCGGCGCTGGTAAGCTTTACAGCGATACCTTGGCGAGGGAGAGCAGCCGGGCAACCGGCTTGCAGGTCTCCGTTATCGACTGGGTCTGATCTGCCCTTCATGTGAAGGGCTGCCTTCTTGAAAGGGCCGCCTTCGGCCGCCCGGCGTTGAAGGTCGCAACAGACCTCCGCCCTTGCTGAACACCGTTTAGTTTTCAAGGAGATTTCCATGTCTGAGCAGAAGCTCGCAGCAGAACTGCGCACCGAATTCGGCAAGGGCTACGCCCGCCGCGCACGGATGGCCAACCTGATCCCCGCCGTTATCTACGGCCACGGCGCAGAGCCCATCCACGTGACCCTCCCGGCCAAGGCCACCACCCTGGCTGTCCGCACCGCCAACGCCCTGCTGTCCCTGGACATCAACGGCGAAGGCCACCTGGCCCTGGTCAAGGACGTACAGCGCGACCCGATCAAGCAGATCATCGAGCACATCGACCTCCTGACCGTCCGCCAGGGCGAGAAGGTCACCGTCGACGTTCCGGTCGACGTCACCGGCGAAACCGCCCCCGGCACCGTCCACAACCTGGAATTGACCGTCGTGTCCCTCGAGGCCGAGGCAACCCACCTGCCCGAGACCGTCGAGGTCAGCATCGAAGGTCGTGCCGCCGGTGAGCACATCCACGCTTCCGACCTGGTTCTGCCGAAGGGTTCCGCACTGCTGACCGACGCCGAGGCGCTCGTGGTCAACATCTCCGAGGCCACCGCCACGGAAGAAGAGACCGAAGCCGCTGAAGGCGCCGAGGCTCCCGCAGCAGCCGGGGAAGCCGCAGCAGAGTAATCAGCCGCTACTTCCTGACAGTGGCCGGATCCCGCAGGGGTCCGGCCACTGTTGCGTCTGCCGCCCTCCGGCCGCGGAAACATCCCTCACAACGCCACCTTAGGATTGACCCATGACTGATACCTGGCTGATCGTCGGCCTCGGCAACCCCGGCGCCCAGTACCAAGGCAACAGGCACAATGTTGGCCAGATGGTGCTCGACGAACTGGCGGGCAGGATCGGCGCCGGGTTCAAGACCCACAAGGCACGTGCCCAGGTTGTGGAGGGGCGGCTCGGTATCGGGGGCCCCCGCGTGGTGCTGGCAAAGCCCATGACCTACATGAATGTTTCCGGCGGTCCCGTCTCGGCGCTGGCCAACTTCTACGGCATCACGCCGGATCACGTGGTTGCCGTGCACGATGAGATCGACATCCCCTTCAACACGGTGAAACTCAAGATCGGCGGCGGGGAAGGCGGCCACAACGGGCTGCGGGACATCTCCAAAGCACTCGCCACCAAGGACTACCTCCGCGTCCGCGTGGGGGTCGGCCGTCCACCCGGCAGGATGGACACCGCGGACTACGTCCTGCGTGACTTTGGCAGCGCGGAGCTTAAGGAACTGCCGTTTTTGCTGGACGAAGCGGCCGACGCCGTCGAGTTGCTGCTGCGCGACGGGCTCACGTCAGCCCAGCAAAAATTCCATCCGGCCAAATCCGATCGATAGCAATATACAAACTTAAAGTCGTTTTGACCTGTCTCCTGGTCCGTGCCACAGGGTACTCTTCTTCGTATGCGGGGGAGCAATGGGGCTACATCCCGCTATCGCGGGATGTAGGGGAAAAGTTCATGTCAATCGAGCCACTCAGCTGGGGACGTGGGTCAACACCTCAGGACGTTGGGCTGCGCACACCAGGCTCCGGTGCACCGGGGCAGCAATGGTCCGCGCCCGCCCGCAGTGCCAACCTGGAAACCGTCCGCACTGCGCTGACCACTGAAAACTCATTGGGCGTCGTCATCACCGGGGGCCGCGGGGTAGGCAAATCTTCCCTCGCCCGTGCCGCCGTGGCCGACCTGGGGCCGGAGGTGTGGTCCCTGCAGCTCCGCAGCGGGCCTACCGGATCCACCACGCCCTACGGCTGCCTCTCCTTCCTGCTGGCCAGGCTTCCGCAGGCCTACATGGGGTCGCCCACGGCCATCCTGCGCGGCATCACGTCGCTGATCCGCAGCGACGCCGCAGGCAGGCCATGCGTGATCACCCTTGACACCTCAGGCAGCATCGACGACATGAGCGCCGGAGTGCTGTTGAACGTACTCCTGACCGGCACCGCCAAAATCATTGCCGTCGCACCGAACATCAGCGACCTTCCGGCCGACTTCCACTGGCTGCTCACGGACCGGCGCCTGACAGAAGTACGCCTCAACAACCTCAACGAGCTCCAGACCCGACAGGTCCTGCTGTCCCTGCTGGGCCACCGGGTGTCTGCCTCCCTGGTCAACACCTACCACCGGATGGTGGGCGGCAATCCGCTGCTGCTCAAAGCACTGGTCACCGAACAGCAACTGTCCGGAAACCTGGTGCTGTCCGACTCCGTCTGGACCCTGCGTGACAAGGTGGTGCTCGACGGCGCCGCCAGCCTCGATGACATCGTCCGGTCCCGCTGGTCGCGGGAAACCCCGGAAACCCGGGAAGTCATTGAAATGCTGTCCTGCGCCCGCCGGGTCGAGCTGTCCCGCCTTACCGCCGTTTACGGGGCAGACGTCGTGGCGGACATGGAAGACGGCGGGCTGCTGGAGGTCGACGACTCGGACCACCGGTGGGTGTCCCTGCGAGAAAAGTACATCGGCGACGTCGTGCGCACCTGGCTGAGCATTGCCCGGCGCCGTGAACTGCGCAGCGTGCTGCTGGCAGGTGAGGAACCTGATCCGGCCCGCATGACGCTCGAAGAACTGATGGCGTTTGCGGCCTGGACCCATGAGTGTGAGGCCCCGCTGAGCCCCGCCCTGGCCCTCGCGGCTGCCGAAGCGGCGGTCCAGCTGTTCGATCCGCGGTTCGCCCTGACCTACGCCGAGATGCTGCACAGGACGGACCGCGAATGGCTGCCCGCGCAGCGCCAGAAGGCTGCCGCGTACCTGCAGCTGGACATGCCCGTCCAGGCACTCGCAGCACTGGACGGCATCTCCCGGCCGGAACTCGAGGCCCTGGACGTCGAGGAATACGCGCACGTTGTAGCCGCCAAAGCACGGGTCATGATGCGGCTGCCGGAGCGGGCCGGCAAGGTACCCGAACTTCTCCAGGAAGCCCGGAACAGGCTGGCACCGGCCGGGAACAACGCGTCATGGCCGGAGCCCGCAGCCGTGGCAGCCAACCTTGTCTCTTTGAGCGACTTCGAATACCGCGCCTTCGTGGGTGACTACGCGGCCTTGATTCCGGACCTTGAGGCAGCCGCGGACCCTGCCTTGAACCCTGACGCGGACTACCGGATGCATTCGGCCATCCTCCTGATGACTGCACTAGCCCTGACCGGCCGGGAAATGGATGCCCTGGGCCTCATGCGGCAGCTCGGCGGCCAGATCAGCGACGCCTCCCACGTGGTGGGCCTGCGTGAGCGGTACACCAGGGAGGCCTACCTGGTGCTGCTGATGGCCGGGCAGTGGCGGCGGTGCATCGACCTGCTGGGACCACAAAGCGACGAGGAACAGTACCGCCTTCCCTACGGCAGTGCCGCCACGGAACTGGCTGCCGGGATCGCCTACGTCTATGCCGGCCGGGGCGCTGCCGCGCTCGATCCGCTGATGTCCGCTGCCGCCCAGCTGGAACTTCAACCTGTGCAGGCTGCACTCCGCTTCGCCTACGCGGCAACAGCCCTGGCGCACGCGCAAACCGGCAACGCCGGCCAGGCCCGCAAATACCTCAGCAAACTGCAGCGGGTTCCCGGCACATCAGGTTTCGCCACCGAAAGCCTCATCAGTTTCTGCGCCCTCGTGGCGGGGCGCTGGCTGGGCGACTCCGACGCCGTCACCCGCCTGAAGCAGTCTGCCCGCCAGAACATGGAGGCGGGGCGTTACACGCTCGCCGGCGTCGAACTGCTTGCGGCCACGGTGAACGGGAGCGACAACGACTTCCGGCTTCTGGAGGACATTGCGTCCCACCGCCAGGGACCACTGGCGGAGGTTTCCCGGCTCATTGCCGTGGGCAGCCGGACCAGGGACGCGAAGACGCTCCTTGCCGGCGGCGAGCTCGCGGCCACGCTGGAACTGGACGCGGTGGAGGCCAGGTGCATGGCCCTGGCCGTGGACTTCGCACGCCAGGACGGGGACTCCATCTCCGCCCGGACCGCGCAGGCCCGCCTTGACATCCTGGCCGCCACTGTCGCCAACCTGCCCATCGTGCCCAGCAGCGGCAGCCCGCTGCTGACCAGCAGGGAGCGCCAGATTGCCCGGCTTGCGGGGCGTGGTGCGTCAAACCGTGACATCGCCCTGGAAATGGGCGTGTCAGTCCGGACTGTTGAAGGCCACCTGTACCAGGTCTTCACCAAGCTGGGCGTAACTTCCAGGGGTGATCTGACTGGACTCGTCTAATGGACACAAGCCGGCACCGGCGCACCGGCTCCTCACCGGCCGCCGCGAGCCGCTGGACCGGATCTGCAACATTGTCCGGAACCGCACCAGCCAGGCGGTTTTCGTCATGGCCGGTCCCGGCATCGGCAAATCATCCCTGACGGAGGCCATCGCGGAGCGGCTTGCCGGCGACATGCACATCCTGCAGATCCATGCCAGTTCCGCCCTCACCGCCGTGCCGTTCGGGGTCCTGACCCCGTACACCGCTGATCTGACAGCCGAGGAATCAGTCTCACCCGTAGCGGTCCTGCGTTCCATGTGGACATATTTCGAGAAGCTCAAGACGGGCGCCGGCAGCCAGGTCCTGCTGGTGGTGGATGACGCCCACCATCTGGACGACGCTTCCGCCGGTGTTGTGGCTGACCTGATTTCCGCTGGCTGGGCGACCGTCGTGGCGGCCGCGCGTCCGCGGCCTGGATTGCCGCAGCCCCTGGACCAGCTGTGGTACGACGGCCTGGCCGAGCGCGTGGACCTGCGGCCCCTGAACCGGGAACAGATCGAGGAAGTCCTCGCCCACGTCCTGGACGGAACAGTTCCCGCAGCCACCGTTGACTCGCTCTGGAGTGCATCGGGCGGCAACCCCCGCATCCTGGACGCGCTGCTGCATGATGCCGCCGAAGCCGGGATCCTTTCCAAGCGCAACGGGATCTGGATCCTGCTGGGCTCCCTGCCGGCTGACGGCGCCAGGTTGACGGCAGTGGTTGCAAAGGACCACCTCCGGCGGCGGCCCGAAGAACAGGAAGCACTGAAGCTGATTGCGCTGGCCGGACCGGTTGGGCGGAAGGTCATCGAGGACATCTGTGGTGCCCCTGTGGTCCGGTCCCTGCTGGACCAGCAGATGGTGGTTGAAACGTCCGGGGTGCCGGCTGAGCTCTCCATGTGGAACGCCTTGTTCGCCAATGCGATACGGAACACGATTTCGGTGTCCCGCAGCCTTCAGCTGCAGGAAAGAACCCGCGCACACCAGGACGGCATCGTGCTGCGCGGCGAAGGCCGGCTGCGTTCCGTGGAATGGGCGTTGGAATGCGGGCTGCGGGTACCCGACGCCGACCTGCTGGAGGCCGCCTGCGAGGCGTTGGCGCGGTTCCGCAACGACAGCGCCGCCTCCATCGCCGCCAGGGTTCAGGACCCCGCGATGGCACCCATGGCCCGGGCGGTCCACGCCCGTGCACTGTACAACAACGGCGCCTATGCGGACGCTGCCGCGTTGCTTGACGGCTGCTGGCTTCAGCTTGCGGACGATCCCCAGGGCCCGGCAGTCCTCCTGCTCCGGGTCTCGGCGCATCAGGCGGCCGGGCACCAGCTGGCAGCCGTGGCCGAGGACGTCCGGGAGCACACCGGCCGGTCAGCCGATGGGCCGCGGACCTGGCAGGAGGAGATCCTCCACCTCCTGCAGTCAGGCGCCGAGGTGGACTACCGGGCGCTCGCGGCCGAGGTGGAAACCATCAGGAACCGAAGCTCCCCGGAAGCGGACGTTGAGCCCATCGGCGCTGTGGGCGAGGCGTTGCTGGCCCATGCCCTTACGGCTGCCGGACGGCCCGCAGAAGGACTGGATGCTGCGCTGCTGGCAGCTTCCGAGCTGCCGCCGCTGGAAGACAGCCTGTTTTTCTTTCCCGAGTTCGTGCTGGGCAGGCTCGTCATCAGCTACCTGGCCATGGGGGAGTGGGAATCAGCGGAGCGGGAACTCGACAGCTATGCCGCCGGCCATGCCACCGGTGCCGCAACCTTTGACGGCAGCCTGCAGGTGCTCCGTGGCTATTCGCTGCTGAAGCAGGGCCGGATGGAGCGCGCCTACCAGCTGCTGCTCCCGGCGGTGGAAGCGCTGAGGCTCAACGACCCCCTCCAGCTGTTCCGCTTTGGTTCTTCGCTGGGCTTCTATGTTGCGGCACGGCTGGGAGACTCCGCGCAGGCAAGGCGCCTGGAGCAGGACTACAAGGACGCCGTCGCAGGCGGGCCCGCGCATGACCTCCTTGCTGGAGCGTACGCCGCCGCGGCCGCCGAGTACTTGTCCCGTGACGGCAAGGGCATCGCCTCGCTGCACACGATGATGACAGCTGCCGAAGCATCGGGAAGGGCCGGCCACCTGCTCGAACTCCTGGCCGTGTGCTGGGATCTGGGGGACCCGTCGGTGATTCCCATGGTGCAGGACGCCGCGCGCGATGTGCAGGGACGCTGGGCAGCGGCCATGCTGACGCTTGCCACCAGCTGGGAAGCGGCCGACGGGGATGCCCTGATGGAAACGGCGGCATCGCTGGAAGCGTCAGGCTTCGTCAACCTTGCCCGCGAGGCTTACGCCCGCGCCAGCTCAGTACTGGAGCACGCCGGGGAACGCCGCCGCTCCAGGCAGGCTGTTGCGCAGCGCGAGCGGTGCGACCATGAACTGGGCGAACGGTTCAGGGAAGGCCGCTTCATCGCCGCGGCTCCCGCCGTCCACCTCACCCGGCGTGAACAGGACATCGTGGAACTCGCGGTGCAGGGCCTCACCGACCGCGAGATAGCGCAAAAGCTGATGGTCTCCGTCCGTACGGTGGAGGGGCACCTGTACAGGACTTACGTGAAGCTGGGTGTACGCAGCAGGGACGAACTGGAGTCCGCTCTGCCCAAGTAGGCCGGGACATCCCGCAACGCCCGGCATCCGGCACGCTGCATCAGCCGGCCCTTCACCTGCGGCTTTGTCGCCTTCAGGCTGCTCCGCTGTGCCATGCCCGCGTCCGCTCCCGACCGGGAATGGACCGGTGCCTGCAGCGTCCCAGGGCTCCTAGGTAGTACCCCGGCGCGGAAATCGAGTACACCCTACTCGTGTACAGGAGGGTGCCGCAGGATTTACTTAAGGAGGCAAAGCAAGCGGCAGGCAGGACGCCGCAGAGGTTGCCAGCAGCACATCGAGGCCTCTTTCAAACTTCCGGTCCCCAGGGACCGGGCCAAGACGGGGCCGGCGGCGTCAGAGTCTTCTGAGACCGAGACTCTCCCCCCAGCCGTCGCCGGCCCTCCACTCCGCGGGCTGAAGCCCGGAGCGACTGTGGCGGCTGCCCCTCCGGGCGGCCGCCACAGTCGTGCTGTGGGACAATTGAATGTCATCCGTTGGCATCCCAAGGAGATTGTTTTGGCCCTCGTATCAACGCCAGCCTCACTGGAGCAAGCCCGCCCGGCCACACTGGATAACGCCGAAGTTCTCCGCATCCGTAATGATTTCCCGGTCCTGGACCAGCTCGTCAACGGACGGCCACTGGTTTATCTGGACTCCGGGGCAACCTCACAAAACCCCCTCAGCGTCATTGAAGCCGAGCAGGAATTCTATGAGCAGCGGAATGCGGCCGTGCACCGCGGCGCCCACCACCTTGCCGTGGAGGCCACCGAAGCATTCGAGGACGCCCGGCAGACAGTGGCCGACTTCATCGGCGCCGACTACTCGGAGACCATCTGGACGTCCAACGCCACCGAAGGCCTGAACCTCATCTCCTACACCCTGTCCACAGCGGGACTGTGGGCTGCCCAGGGCCGGGGTGACGCCGGGCTGGCGGACCTCGCCCTGAAGCCCGGCGACGAGATTGTGGTGACCGAGATGGAACACCACGCCAACCTCATTCCCTGGCAGGAGCTGGCGTTCCGCACCGGTGCCACCCTCCGTTACATTCCCATCGATGACGCCGGAAGCCTCCGGATGGACCAGACCGGGGACATCATCGGAAGCCGGACCAAGGTTCTTGCCTTCACGCACGCGTCCAATGTCCTGGGCACCATCAACCCGGTCCGGGAACTCGTGGCCCTGGGCCGCGCCGTGGGTGCTTTGGTGGTTCTGGATGCCTGCCAGTCGGCACCGCACATGGTGCTGGACGTCAAAAAACTCGATGTTGACTTCGCCGTCTTCTCCGGGCACAAGATGCTCGCCCCCACCGGGATCGGCGTGCTCTACGGCAAGCAGGAACTGCTGGATATCCTGCCGCCCTTCCTGACGGGCGGTTCCATGATCACCACCGTCACCATGGAGCGTGCCGAGTACCTGCCTGCCCCGCAGCGCTTCGAGGCCGGGACCCAGCGCATCTCACAGGCCGTAGCCCTGGCCGCGGCAGCAAACTACCTGACGGAAACCGGGCTGGACCGGATCCACCGGTGGGAAAGCGAACTCGGGGGACGGATGGTGACCGGTCTCGAATCGATCCCCGGCATCCGCGTGCTGGGTCCGGCCGCCGGCGGGGAACGGATTGGGCTCGCCGCGTTCGACGTCGAGGGCGTCCATGCCCACGACGTGGGGCAGTTCCTGGACTCCAAAGGGATCGCCGTGCGTGTTGGCCACCACTGCGCGCAGCCGCTGCACCGCCGGCTGGGGCTGACCGCCACCACCCGCGCCAGCGCCTACCTCTACAACACCACCGATGACGTGGACCAGTTCCTGGATGCCGTGGCCGGCGTACGGGCCTATTTCCGCGCCTAGCCGGAAGATCGAAGGTAACCCATGAGTTTGGACCAGCTGTACCAGCAGATCATTCTCGACCACTCCAAAGCCCGCCACGGCAGTGGCCTCGCCGGAACCGCGGCTCCCGTGGGCGCGTCCACAGGGCAATCCCACCAGCTCAACCCCGTGTGCGGGGATGAGGTGACCCTTCGCCTTGCGGTGGAGGACGGAAAGGTGGCCCAGGTTTCCTGGGACGGGGCGGGCTGCTCCATCTCCATGGCATCGGCCTCGGTGCTCACGGAGCTTGCGGAGGGCATGACCGTGGCGGAACTGCATGAGGTCATTGACAGCTTCCGCGAAGTCCTGCGGTCCCGCGGCAAGATCCACGCCGATCCGGACCTGCTGGGGGACGCCGCGGCGTTTGAAGGCGTTGCCCGGTACGCCGCACGCGTGAAGTGCGCCATGATTTCCTGGGTTGCCGCGGAGGATGCACTGAACCAGGCTGCCTGATACGCCGGCGCGGATACAAAAAGACCCTCCTACCCGTGAACTTCGGGAGGAGGGTCTTCCGGTTTAACGCGACTTACCCGAACAGCCCCATGATGCCGATGACGGCCGTGGCGGCTCCCAGCACCATCGAGATGCTGACCAGCACCACGTGGACCGTCAGGAACTTCGTGGCCTTGCCGGCGGCATCGCGAGCACGCGGGTCCTTCATGACCCGGCGCAGGAACTGCGGCCAGACCACCAGGGACCAGACGCCGGCCACGATCAGGACCAGGGCAGCGAAAACGGGCAGCTCCACGGAACTAGTGGCTTTCCAGCCAGGCCTGCGCCTGCTTGGCCTGCAGGTTCAGGGCCTTGGCAACCATGGGCTCGGCAGCGTCTGCGATCTTGCCGCCCAGGAACGGCACGGAGGACTTGACCTCGCCTTCGAGCTCAACGCGGGTTCCGCTGGCCTCAGCCACCAGCCGCTGCACAGCGGTGACGTCCACGGGTGCGCCCGCGATCTTGAGGGAGATGTTGCTCTGCCGGGAGCCGTCTGCGGCGGGAGCGGCCCAGCTTTCCACCTGGGTCACCTTCAGGTGCTCGCCCACGAACTTGCGGGCGAATTCGGGAAGGCGGGTGGTGGGAAGGGTCCGCACCGACGTGGCGCTGAACGCACCGGCGACGTCGCCGTCAACGGTGAAGGATTCCAGGTTGCCGCCCACCAGCTGGCTGACGTGGCGCTGGAAATCCTCGTTCACCAGGACAGCTGCAACGCTGTCGACGGAGTGCGGAAGGGTGGTGGTAGCGCTCAGGGCCATGGGTCCTCCTGGGACATTGGGGAACGGATTTAACTCAAAACATCCTACGGTGTCCCGGCCGGGCGCTCCGCATCGACGAGCTTTTGCGCGGCCCCGGTGATGTTCCGTGCCATGGCCGGGAAGATGAGGCTGTGGAACGGCAGCACGGCCAGCCAGTACAGCCGGCCACTCAAGCCCTTGGGGAAGAAGATGGCCCGTTGCCGGTAGCGGCTGCCGGTTCCGTCGGGTTCCACGGACAGCTCCAGCCAGGCCCGCCCGGGCGCCCGCATCTCGGCACGCAGCCGCAGCAGCCGGCCGCGGTCGATCCGTTCCACCCGCCACCAGTCCACCACTTCGCCGGTGGCCAGTGTGTGGGGATGCCGGCGTCCGCGGAGCAGTCCGGCGCCTCCGGTCAGTTTGTCCAGCCACCCGCGCACCTGCCAGGCAAGGGGCAGCGAGTACCAGCCGTTCCGGCCGCCGATGCCTTCGATAATCGTCCACACATGGGCCGGGTCAACGTCGCCGTGGAAGGTCCGTTCGTCGATGTACACCTTGTGTCCGGCCCAGTCAGGGTCGCTCGGCAACGGGTCCGATGCCACGCCGGCGTTGGCCCAGGTGGTGACCACCTGGCCGTCCCGTTCCTTGCCCAGCGCCAGGGCGACGGCGGTCCGGTAGGGGGTCAGGCCGCCGTCGGGCTGTGGCACGTACTGGTCGATGTCATGTTCGTTGGACACGGCGTCATGTTGCAGGGATTGGACCAGCGGTACCGCCATGGAGAGCGGGATGGGCGTGGTCAGTGCCACCCACATGCCTGCCAGCTTCGGCGCCGGGACGGGCAGCGCCAGCACCACCCGGTAGGGCAGGCCAGCTTCCGCGGCGTACTCCTTCATCATCCCCGCGTAGGTGAGCACCTGCCGGCAGCCGACGTCGAACGTCCGGTTGATCGGCCCGTCCAGCGACGCCGCGGCCACCAGGTAGTACAGGACGTCGCGCACGGCGATGGCCTCGATCCGGTTCCGCACCCAGCTGGGTGCGGGCATCAGGGGCAGCGTTTCGGAAAGGTGGCGGATCATTTCGAAGGACGCCGAGCCGGAGCCGATCACCACGCCTGCCTGGAAGACGACGGCGTCCACCGGGCTGTCCAGGAACACCTGGCCCACGGCCTCCCGGGAACGCATGTGGGTGGAGAGCTCCACGCCCTTGGGGTGCAGACCCCCCAGGTAGACGATCCGGTCAACGCCGGCGTCCGCGGCTGCCTGGGCGGCGGTCCGGGCCATAGCCTGCTCCTTGGCCTCGAACCCGGCCCCGGCGGCCATGGAGTGCACCAGGTAATAAAAGACGTCGACGCCGGCCAGCGCCGCCCGCAGCGCGTCGCCGTCGTCCAGGCTGCTTTCCACAACCTCCACGTCGTCCCGCCACGGCACCCCGGCGATCTTGTCAGGGGAACGCACCAGCACCTTGACGCTGTGGCCTGCCTCCAGGAGCTTGGGCACCAGCCGGCCGCCGATGTAGCCGGTGGCGCCGGTGACCAGGACGGTTTTTGGTGACACCTGCAGTTTTTTGCTTTCGGTCATGCCTGTCTCCTTTTCGTCCCCAGCAGTTCGGAGCCGAAGCCACTGTGGACGGGGCTCCGGTTGCCTGGCCGGTGTGGCCAGCCTAGCCGCCACATCCGGTGGAGGCTTTCCGGATCCGGCCACAGCCATGTCGCCGGTGCGCGGTAGGCTGGGGGTACCCGGGATTCGCAGCGAATTTCGGGTTTTCGCGTTGCCTGCGATCCATGAACACCACAGGAGCTTCTGCCATGAGCCTTCCCGGCCCGTCCACCGCTGGCCAATCCACCCCAGGCCCGTCACTGGACGGCCTGCGCCGCGTACTCGCCACGGACCAGACCTTCGCCCGCGTCCGGGCCGAGGCCGCCCGGGGATTTTCCATCCGGGGCCAGGACTACCAGATCAGTGCACCTGCCGGGCTGCGGGCCGTACTGCTCGCCGAAATGGCGGACGGGCTGACGGCCGCCACGGCAGAACAGCCCGGTGACGCAGAGCCCGGCGTGGTGCTGGCCGTCACCGCCACGGGCCGCGAAGCCGAGGACCTGGCCGCCGCACTCCGCGCCTACCTGCCGGCTGACGCGGTGGCGGAGTTCCCCAGCTGGGAGACCCTCCCGCACGAGCGCCTCTCGCCGCGCTCGGACACCGTGGGACGCCGGTTGTCCGTCCTGCGCCGCCTGGCGCACCCTGAAAGTTCGACGGCGGGGCGGCTCCGGGTGGTTGTGGCTCCCGTCAGGGCAGTGGTCCAGCCCGTCGTGGCCGGGCTGGGCGACCTGGTGCCGGTCACGCTGAAGGTGGGACAGGACGTCTCCTTCACGGACGTGGTGCGCCGCCTCGCCGATGCTGCGTACGCGCGCGTGGACATGGTGACGCACCGGGGCGAGTTCGCTGTCCGTGGCGGCATCATCGACGTCTTCCCGCCCACCGAGGACCACCCCATCAGGGTGGAGTTCTTCGGCGACGAGGTGGACCAGATGCGCTGGTTCGCCGTGGCAGACCAGCGCTCGCTGTCCGCCCCCGGCATCCACCACCCCACCGAACTGCATGCCCCGCCCTGCCGCGAAATCCTCATCACGCCGTCCGTGATGTCCCGGGCCGCTACGCTCAAGGCCCAGCTTCCGGCCGCGGCCGACATGCTGGAAAAGATCGCCGGCGGCATCGCCGTGGAAGGCATGGAGTCCCTCGCCCCGGTGCTGGTCGACTCCATGGTCCCGTTCGTGGACCAGCTGCCCGCGGAATCCATTGCCGTGGTCATCGAACCAGAAAAGGTCAGGACCCGGGCCCACGACCTTGTCGCGACCAATGAGGAGTTCCTGGAGGCAGCCTGGTCCACGGCATCCGACGGCGGGACGGCGCCCCTGGACCTGAGCTCCCAGGCAACCGCGGCCCTCCACTCGGCCAGCTTCCGGTCCCTGGCAGAGACCCGCACAACCTCACTGGAGCACGGCGTTTCCTGGTGGTCCATCACCTCGCTCGCCCAGGACGAGGAGCTCCTCCCCGAAATTGACGTCCTGAACCTGCACGCCCGCGAGCCGCGCGGCTACCAGGGCGACGTGGCGGAAATGATGGACTTCATCGGATCCCACGTGCGCGACCAGTGGCGGATCGTGGTGGCCACCGAGGGCCCCGGCCCCGCCCAGCGCCTGGCCGAGCTCTTCCACGACGCTGACATCCCCTGCGCCCGCGTGGACAGCCTGGACCACGAACCCCAGGCGGGAATCATCGAAGTGACCACTGCCGCCGTCGGACGCGGTTTTGTCCTGGACGGCCTGAAGCTGGGCCTGCTCACCGAAGCCGACCTCCTGGGCCGCACGTCCGCCGGATCCACCAAGGACATGCGCCGCATGCCGTCCAAGCGGCGCAACGCCGTGGACCCGCTCCAGCTGGTGGCGGGGGACCACGTGGTCCACGAGCAGCACGGCATCGGCCGGTTCGTGGAGCTCATCCAGCGCAAGGTGGCCGGTGGAGGCGACGGCGTCCGCGAGTACCTTGTCCTGGAGTACGCGCCGTCAAAGCGCGGCGCACCGGGAGACCGGCTGTTCGTTCCCACCGACCAGCTGGACCAGGTGACCCGCTACGTGGGCGGCGACACCCCTGTCCTGAGCAAGATGGGCGGAGCGGACTGGGCCAGCACCAAGTCCAAAGCCCGGAAAGCCGTCAAGGAAATCGCCGGTGAGCTCATCCGGCTGTACTCCGCCCGGATGGCCTCGCGCGGGCACGCCTTCGGCCCAGACACGCCGTGGCAGCGTGAACTGGAGGAAGCCTTCCCGTACGTGGAAACGCCAGACCAGCTGACCACCATCAACGAGGTCAAGGCGGACATGGAGCGGGAAATCCCGATGGACCGCCTGGTGTCCGGCGACGTGGGCTACGGCAAGACCGAGATCGCGGTGCGCGCTGCCTTCAAGGCCGTGCAGGACGGCAAACAGGTGGCCGTGCTGGTGCCCACCACCCTGCTGGCCCAGCAGCACTACGAGACCTTCACGGAGCGCTTCTCCGGCTTCCCCCTGCGGGTGAAGCCGCTGTCCCGCTTCCAGGCCGCCAAGGAGGCCAAGGAGACGGCGGAAGGCGTCAAGAACGGTTCCGTGGACGTGGTGATCGGTACCCACCGGCTGCTGTCCAAGGACTTCGAGTTCAAGGACCTGGGCCTGGTGATCGTGGACGAGGAACAGCGTTTTGGCGTCGAACACAAGGAAGCGCTCAAGAAGATGCGCACCAACGTGGACGTGCTGGCGATGAGCGCCACGCCGATTCCCCGCACCCTGGAGATGTCCCTCACCGGCATCCGGGAGACCTCCACGCTGGCTACACCGCCGGAGGAACGCCATCCCGTGCTGACCTACGTTGGCCCGTACACGGACAAGCAGACCTCGGCCGCCATCCGCCGCGAGCTCATGCGCGAGGGGCAGGTGTTCCTGGTCCACAACCGGGTGTCCACCATTGAACGGACCGCGGCGAAAATCCGTGAGCTGGTTCCGGAAGCCCGGGTGGAAGTGGCCCACGGCAAGATGTCCGAGAGCCGCCTGGAACAGATCATCGTGGACTTCTGGGAGCGGCGCTTCGACGTCCTGGTGTGCACCACCATCATCGAGACGGGCCTGGACATCTCCAACGCCAACACCCTGATTGTGGACGGCGCGGACAAGTACGGCCTATCCCAGCTCCACCAGCTCCGCGGGCGGGTGGGCCGCGGCCGCGAACGCGCTTATGCCTATTTCCTGTACCCCTCCGAGAAGCCGCTCGGCGAGGTGGCGCTGGAACGGCTCAAGGCCGTAGCGGCCCACAACGAGTTGGGCGCGGGCATGCAGCTGGCCATGAAGGACCTGGAAATCCGCGGGGCAGGCAACCTGCTGGGCGGCGAACAGTCCGGGCACATCCAGGGAGTGGGTTTCGACCTCTACATCCGGCTGGTGGGCGAGGCTGTGGCGGACTTCCGCGGCGAGGCCGAGGAGAAGGCCGCCGAGATGAAGATCGAGCTGCCGGTCAATGCGCACCTCCCACACGACTATGTGCCGGGGGAGCGGCTGCGCCTTGAGGCCTACCGGAAACTGGCCTCCGCCCTCACCAACGAGGCCATTGACGAGGTCCTGGCCGAGCTGGTGGACCGCTACGGCGAGCCGCCGCTGCCCGCGCAGAACCTGGTGGCGGTGGCCCGGTTCCGGGTGGGCGCCCGGGAAGCCGGCTTGTCGGACGTCGCCCTGCAGGGCAACTTCATCAAATTCTCGCCGGCGCAGCTGCCGGAATCGAAGATTATGCGGCTGACCCGGATGTATCCGGGCTCGCAGTCCAAGCCGGCACTCGACGCTGTATTGATTCCCAAGCCAAAAACGGCGCGGATCGGTGGCCGGGACCTGCAGGACGCGGAAATCCTGGAATGGGCCAACGGAGTGATCCGCAACATCTTCTCCGACCAGCCGCTGACAGTGGCCTGACGGATGATGGGAGGACACCACGCCGCGTCGGGAGCCGCGGCGTGGGTAGCTGTTGCGTCCACCGGCCCCTACACCCTGGGCTGGTACCCGCTGGATGCCACCGGCATCCTGATCGGCGGCATGGCGACGGCGGGGACAGGACTGGTGTGCGACTGGGACCATCGGCACAGTACGGTGGCCAACTCCCTGCCGCCGCTGTCCAACGTGATTGCCGTGGGTATCGAAAACGCCAGCGGCGGGCACCGGCAGGGCACTCATTCAATCCTCGGCGCAGGGATTTTTGTGCTCCTTGCCGCCCTGGCGTCCCAGTTCCAGATGGAGACCCCCTGGGGCCTGCTGTCCGTGGGCGCCGGGCTGCTCTGCATGTTCCTGATCAACATTGCGGCCAAGGCCCTGAAGCTCTTCCCCAAGAGCGGGTTCGTCACCAACTGGATCTTCGCGCTGGCCATGGCCGGTTTGGTCACCGTGTACGCACCGGAGCAGTGGACGTGGCTGCCCATGTCCATGCTCATCGGCGTGGTGGTGCACATCGTGGGCGACCTGATCACCACCGGGGGAGTGCCGCTGCTGTGGCCGCTTGTCATCCGGCCGCCAAAGCTGCTGCGCAAGGTCCCGCTGCTGCGGAACGTGTGGCGGCCCAACGGCGCACTGTCCCTGCCATTGCTGGGCAGGGCCGGGTCCAAACGTGAATGGCTGGTGCTGATCCCGGTAAGCGCTTACGCCATGGTGGGGCTCACCGTTGCCGGCTGGTCCATCGCGCAGAACCAGTGGACCAGGGTGGCGGCGGCAGCCGGTGCCTGGATGAAACTCTGGCTATGAACGCAGAAACCCCCGGGACTCGTCCCGGGGGTTTCGTTGGCTTATGTCCCAACCAGGTAGCAGTATGTGTCGTTTTGACCGCTCATAACGACACGTGGTGCTACTTACCTGGAATCAGTGCTCGCCGGCGGAGTCCGAGCGGCCCAGGATGGTCTGCGGGATCCAGAAGGCCAGGGCGAAGAGCCCCAGGCAGACGGCCATCGGCCACGGGTTGCCAAGCGTCAGGAAGGACAGGGAGTACACGGCGCCAAGGAACAGGGCCATGATGATGACGAAGAGAACGATGCTGCCGGAGAGCTTGTTCTCATTCTGGGGAGTGCGGACAGTGCCCTGGTTCGATGGTGAGCCCTGGTTGGACGCCGTAATCTTGCTGGACATTCGTTCCTCCTCGGCCCCGCGGGGCTCAATCTGTGGCTGCCCCCGGCTGGCCGTCAGTAGGCGGATGAACCCTGTTCACCCTTGACGATGGCAATGCCGGAGCTGGCGCCAATACGTGTTGCACCTGCAGCAATCATAGCCTGCGCGTCAGCGAGGGAACGCACGCCGCCGGAGGCCTTGACCCCCAGATCCGGCCCCACCGTCCTGCGCATGAGGGCGATGTCTTCCACCGTGGCGCCTCCGCCGTTGAAGCCGGTTGAGGTCTTCACGAAATCGGCGCCGGCCGCCACGGCCGCCTGGCACGCCAGGACCTTCTGGTCGTCCGTCAGCAGGGCAGTTTCGATGATGACTTTCAGGATGGCTCCGCTGGCATGGACTGCCTCGGCCACCGAGCTGATGTCCTCCGTCAATGCGCCCTTGTCACCGGCCCGTGCGGCGGCGATGTTGATGACCATGTCCACCTCGTCAGCGCCGTCCAGGACGGCGCCGCGCGCCTCAAACGTCTTGACATCCGTGGGCGTCGCACCCAGCGGGAAGCCCACCACCGAGCAGGTGAGGACACCGGAGCCTTTGAGGGCGGTCTTGACCGCTTTGACCCAGATGGGGTTGACGCACACGGACTTGAAGCTGTACTCGGCGGCTTCTGCGCAGACCTTCAGGACGTCGGACTCCGAGGCCTCGGGCTTCAGCAGGGTGTGGTCGATGTAGGAAGCGATGGTCCCGGCAACAGCGGCGGCTGGTTGAACGGAAGGGATGGCTTCGTTGCTCATGATGGTCCTCTCCAGGGGCCTTGTGGGCCCCGGCGCGTCCTTGACTCGTTTCGGGAACCATCTTGTCACAGCCGGGCCCCCACCCAGGGCGCCCGGAACCGGCGCCGGAAGTCAGGCGGCTGCCTGCAGGACAGGCCCGGCCGCGGAGGCCGTCAGGAGCTGTGATGCGCACGCACCCGCGGCGGAAGCCGCGGCCACCAGCAGGCCCAGCCGGACGCCGTCGAACGCTGCCGCATCCCCGATCGCCCAGATTCCGGGGATGGACGTCCGGAAGTCCTGGCTGATGACGATCCCGCCCGTGGCGGCCGTCCGCAGCCCAGCGGTGGCGGCCAGGTCGTCCCGAGACACCCGCTCCTCGGCCAGGACCACCAGGTCACCGCTCATGCTGCTTCCGTCCTCGAAAATAACGGCCGAGGCTGCCAGCCCGGAGACAGACTTTCCGGGAACGACGGCGGCGGGGCGGGCTGTGGTGCGGATGGGACGGACGCCCCTGGCGCGAAGGACCGCCTCGGCCTGGCCGGCGGCCGCGCCGTTGCCCACCAGGATTCCCAGCGGGCGCCTGCCCAGTTCCCGGGTCACCTGGCCAACGGCCTCGGCGACACGCGCGGCGTCGTCAATGGTGGAGTAGTTCAGGCACTGGCCCGCGCCCTCCACCGGGTTGGCCACGGGCGCGGATCCGGTGGCGATGACCAGGTGGTCGTAGGCGAACTCCATGCCGTCCGCCGTGGCGACGGTCCGGTTCACGGCATCGATGTGGCTGGCCGGCTGGCCGAACCGTACCGACACCTGGGGGAGCAGCGCCAGGTCCAGCAGTTCATCCGGGGTGTCATCCCGGTTGCTCAACACGGTGATGGTGCCGGGGAACCGGGCCAGGTCCAGCTGCCTTACCAGGGCCTGGGCTGCGGGACCTGCCCCGGCGATGACGATGCGGGTAGCTGCTGAGGTGGACGTGGAGGGTGCCGGAGCGGACATGTGCTGGCCCTTTCGCTGGCGGCCGGGAATGGCCGGAACTTCGTGATGCAACCCAGCGTAGGCGTGTGCTTTTACCGTTGTGTTTCCCCGTCATTGCCGGTCCGGGAGGGGTGCGTTCGCCAGTTTTTACCGGCCGGTAACAGAACCCGTGACGCACCTCTCATCCCGCCCGAAACGGACACAAACGGCTCCGCACCGCGCATGAAACAGGCGCTAGACGCGGATCCGGTAGCCCCGCTTCACCACGGTTTCCACCAAGCGCCCGTCCGGCAGCGAGGACCGCAGCCGGCTCACGGTCATGTCCAGCGCGTGGACGGAGCCGCGCAGTTCCAGCAGGTCGGACAGCGATTCACGGGAGAGGACAGCGCCGCCGGCACCGAGCAGCGCCCGGAGGAGCAGCAGGGGAGCAGGCGCCAGTTCAACGGGCTGGCCGTCGATGCGCAGGCTCCGTCCGCGGAGCTCGATGTTGCCGGACCGGGTTTCCAGCCGCCGGACATGGTTCAGGGCCAGGTGCTCGCATACCAGCCGGATGAGTGCGCCCATGCGGAAACGTTCGGGAATCAGCGGTGTCACGCCGGCGTCAAGCAGGGGCTGCGCCGTGACCGGGCCAACCACAGCCGTGGTGACGTTGGTTTTAAGGCTTTCGATCAGCTGCTTGTACACGCCCATCTCGTGGGCCGTGCTCCACATCGCGTCGACGGCGGGGGCGCTGGTGAAGGTCAGGACGTCCAGGTTGCCGGTGCAGGCGGCGTCGATGAGCCGGGGGAGCTTGTCCTCGCCGTCGGGCTTGACCCAGCGGTAGGGCGTGACGGTCAGGACGGTGGCGCCGGACATGCGCAGGCGCTCCAGTTGGCGTACGTCCGTATAGCCGTGCAGCTGCACGGCGACGGTTTTGCCGCGGACGCCCTCGGCAAGCAGCATGTCCACCAGCGTGGCGGTGGTTTCGTCGCTGCTGATTCCGACGTCGGCAAGGCCGGCGGCGCGGACGGCACCGCGGGCTTTGGGTCCCCGGACAAACATCCGGCACGCGCCCAGCGTGTCCAGCAGTTCGTCGCCGATGCCGAAGGAGTCAGCGGCCTCGCACCAGCGGCGCATCCCGTAGGCGGTGGTGGCGATGCAGAGGTCCGGCTTGGCCGCAATGATGGCCCGGGTGTCCTCGATGAGGCGCATGTCCTCCTGCACGGGGGCGATTTTCAGCGCCGGGGCGTGCAGCACTTCGGCGCCGCGGCGTTCCAGGGCCTCGATCAGGTCGCGGGAGCGCCGGTGGGAGGTCACGCCGATGCGGAAACCCTCGAGCGGGGATTCAGCGGCGTCCGGAGCTTCTTCGAGCTGGGACGCTTCGGCCGGTGCAAGTGCAGTCATGGGGGTCAATCCTTTCATGAACCCAGCAGCGAGGCCGCCAGCCTGTCCAGGTCGGCGGCGGCCTCAGCATGCCCGCGGTTGGCTTCTGCCACGCGAACCACCTCGCCAATGACCAGCACGGCGGGGTTGCTGCAGCCGGCAGCGGCGGAGGCAATGGTGCCGAGGTTCGCGATGGTGGTGCGCTGTCCGGGCCGGTAGCCGCGTTCCACCACGGCCATGGGCATGTCCGGGCGCATCCCGGCCTTGCGCAGGCCGGCTGCCAGCTGGTGGAGGGTGCCGATGCCCATCAGGACAACAATTGTTCCGCCCAGGCCGGCCAGGTGCCGGTGTTCCTGCTCCGTCAGCGGAGCGTGCCCGGAAACCACCGTGAACATGTGGCTGACCTCGCGGTGCGTGACGGGGATGCCCGCCGCCGCGGGGACGGAAATGGCACTGGTGACGCCGGAAACGACGTGGACCTTGACGCCGGCGGCCACGCACGCGGCCACTTCCTCGCCGCCGCGGCCAAAGACGTAGGGGTCCCCGCCCTTGAGGCGGACCACGTTGTTGCCGGCCAGGGCGCTTTCCACCATGAGCTTTTCGATGTCGGCCTGGCTCACCTTGTGGTGGCCGGGCTTCTTGCCCACATCAACCAGTTCTGCGGAGGTGAGGGACGGCAGCTCCTGGTACGGGGCCAGGCGGTCGTAGAAGACGACGTCGGCGTCACGCAGTGCCTTGACGGCGGCGACCGTCAGCAGTTCCGTGGTGCCGGGTCCGCCACCCACCAGGGTGACGTGGCCCGCGGCGCCGGCCGCCGGTTCGGCTGCTACCGGGATGCCGGTTTCGCGGCACCGCTCCAGCAGGGCGTCCCAGCCGGGCTGGCCGTCGTCGACCGCTGCGACCAGGAAGGGACGCTCAGGCAGTGGCCCGTCATGCCCGGCGCCCTGCGGGGTGCTCAGGCGGTAGACGACGGCGCCCGCGGCTTCGTAGCGGCGTACTGCCTGGCGCGCGGCGTGGTCTGAGCCGGTCACCAGGACCTCGCGGCCGGTGAGATCGATGCTGAGCTGCATGGCTATACCTCGTTCTCGTTGCTGGACCGCACGGGGATGGAGGCGCCGATGAGGACCTTGCCCTTTTCCTCGGGCGTGGCGGGGCGCATCTGGCCGCGCTCGTCCGGGACGAAGGTGATGGAGTCGTCCTTCTGGTCCGGAGCGTTGACGAAGGAACGGAACCGGCGCAGGCGCTCGGGGTCCTTGAGGGTGTCGGCCCACTCGTCGATGTAGGTGTCCACATGCTTCGCCATGGCTGCTTCAAGGTCAGCGGCGATGCCCAGGGTGTCCTTGACCACCACGTCCTCGACGTGCTTGATGCCGCCGTCGAGCTCTTCCTGCCAGCGGGCCGTGCGCTGCAGCCGGTCTGCCGTGCGGATGTAGTACATGAAGTAGCGGTCGATGTACTTGATGAGCGTCTCGTCGTCGAGGTCCTTGGCCAGCAGCTGGGCGTGGGCCGGGGTGGCACCGCCGTTGCCGCCGACGTACAGGTTCCAGCCGTCGGCGGTGGCGATCACGCCCACGTCCTTGCCGCGGGCTTCGGCGCATTCCCGGGCGCAGCCGGATACGCCCATCTTGAGCTTGTGCGGGCTGCGAAGGCCGCGGTAGCGGAGCTCCAGCTGGATGGCCATGGCCACCGAATCCTGGACCCCGAACCGGCACCAGGTGGAGCCGACGCAGGACTTCACCGTACGCAGGCTCTTGCCGTACGCCTGGCCGGACTCGAAGCCGGCGTCCACCAGCTCCTTCCAGATTTCCGGCAGCTGTTCCAGCCGGGCGCCGAACATGTCGATGCGCTGGCCGCCGGTGATCTTCGTGTACAGGTTGTACTTCTCGGCCACCGCGGCGATGACACCGAGCTTCTTGGGGGTGATCTCGCCGCCGGCGATGCGGGGGACCACCGAGTAGGTGCCGTCCTTCTGCATGTTGGCCAGCGCGCGGTCGTTGGTGTCCTGCAGGGTGCCGCGGCCGGCATCCAAAACGTAGGCGCTGTTCTGGCTGGCCAGGATGTTGGCGATGGTCGGTTTGCAGATGTCGCAGCCCGCGCCGGTGCCGTACTTGGCCATGATTTCTTCGAAGGAGCTCAGTTCCAGGACACGGATGGCGTCGAACAGTTCCTGGCGGGAAAGTTCGATGTGCTCGCACAGGGCCTTGGAGACCTCGACGCCGGACTTGGTCAGTTCGGTCTCGAGCAGCTTCTTGAGCATGGGGACGCAGGAACCGCACTGGGTACCGGCGCGGGTGCAGCCCTTCAGCTCGCCCAGCTCCTGGACGGGGGCGTTGCCGTCGCAGGCGCCGCAGCCGTTGATGGCGTCTCGGATGCTTCCGGCGGTGACGTTGTTGCAGGAGCAGAGCGTTGCGTCGTCCGGCAGTTCGGTTTCCGGGGCGTCCCCGCCGCCGGCCGCACTGAGGAACGCGCCCGGCTCGGCGGGAAGTTCGCGGCCCAGCAGCGGACGCAGGCTCATGTACGGTGAAGCGTCGCCTACGAAAATGCCGCCCAGCAGGGTCTTGGCGTCGTCGGTGGTGACGATCTTCTGGTACACGCCGCGGGCGGGGTCGGCGTAGACGATTTCGAGGGCGTGCTCGGTCTTCGCGAACGCGTCACCGAAGCTGGCGACGTCCACGCCGGAGAGCTTGAGCTTGGTGGCGGTGTCGAAGCCGGGGAAGGTGGCGTCGCCGCCGTGCAGGCGGTCGGCCACGATCTCGGCCATGGTGTTGGCCGGGGCAACCAGGCCCAGGCACATGCCGCCGAAGTTGGCCACTTCACCGATGGCCCAGATGCCGGGTACTTCGGTGGCGCAGTAATCGTTGATGACCACACCGCCGCGCTGGCCCAGCGAGAAGATCTGCTCCTCGCCTTCTGCGGCGCGGAAGAGTTCATCGCGCGGCCGGACGCCGATGGCGACGATCACGAGGTCGGCGTCGATAACGCGGCCGTCGGCCATCAGGACGCCGGTGACCTGTCCGTCGTCGTCGGACAATACTTCCGACGGGAAGACGCCGCCGTGGACTTCGAAGCCCTTTGCCTTGATGAGCCGGCCCATTGCCTGGCCTGCGCCTTCGTCGAGCTGGGTGGCCATCAGCCACTGCGAACCGTCGATGACGATCGGGTTGGCGCCCAGCTGCTCAGTGCCGGCTGCGGACTCGAGCCCCAGGAGGCCGCCACCGATGGTGACTGCGTTGACCTTGCGGCCCAACTTTTCCGTGAGCTGGGTAATGGCCTCGTTGATGGCCCAGACGTCTTCGAGCGTGCGGTACACGTGCGTGAGCTCGTTGCCGGGAATCGGCAGGCGCGCCGCGTTGGAGCCGGTGGCCACCACCAGTTCGTCGTATTCGACCACCGTGCCGCCAGCGGTTTCCACCGTCTTGGCTTCGGCATTGATCTTGACCACGCGCTCGCCGGTCTTCAGCTCCAGGGAAGGGTGGTCCCACATCGACGCGTTGCCCAGCGTGAGGTCAACGTCCTTTTCGGTGAGGGCCTTGGACAGCGCCACACGGTCGTAGGGGAGGTGCGTTTCCTCAGTGAGGACCGTGACATGCCAGCCGTCGAGGCCGCGGGCATGCATTGCGTCCGCAAAACGGTGGGCCGCAGGGCCGCCGCCGGCGACGACGATGCGGCGCGGAGTCTCGGTGCGTGAAGTCTGTTCGGTCACTGTGGGCCTTTCGCATGGGCCGCAGCGTTTCCTGCAGCCTTCTGGTGACGAGTGTCCATCCAGACTAGGGAGACGCAGTTTCGCTTCAGTTTCCCAATTGTTTCGCGAACTTAACTTCTGCATCACGAACGCATTTCCGGCCGGGTTAGGTGTCTTTTACGAGACGGACACATTCACTGCATGCCGACGAAACACCCGCGCCCTAGCGTGGAACGTGGCCGCAAAGGTGGCTGAACGCAGGGACAACCAGCACAGGGAGAGGAGCCGGACATGACGGCAACACTGGAACTTGGGGCACTCGAAGCCGGAACTGAGACCACCGCCGGATGGCACCGCGTGTGCCGGGTTGAGGACCTGGAACCCGCCTGGGGTGAAGCCGCCCTCGTCGCCGGACGCCAGCTGGCGCTCTTCCGCACCGGGCACAGTGAAGTTTTCGCGGTGGCCCATGAGGATCCGGCCACCGGCGCGCACGTCATGGCCCGCGGAATCCTCGGCTCGAAGGGGACCCGGCCCACCATCGCATCGCCCCTGCACAAAGAGGTTTACGACCTGGAAACCGGAGAATGCTTCAGCACCCCCGGCCTGACCATCGCAACCTTCAGCACCCGCATTGCCGACGGATTCATCGAGGTGGAGCTGTAACCGGCAGCTTCGACACCTCAAAGCAGGAAAAGGGCGCCCGGTGGGGCGCCCTTTCGGGTTTTAAAGCCCCAGAGCCTCGCTGACATCGCGCAGCACCTCGTCCAGCGCAGCACGCACCGCCTGCCGGGCTGCCGGCAGTTCCGCTGCGGCACCCACCTGGTGAATGACCTCCAGGTAGCACTTGAGCTTCGGCTCGGTGCCGCTGGGCCGGATGATCACCCTGGTGAGGTCGCGGGTGACGTACAGAAGCCCGTCGGTAGGCGGCAGCTGGTCCGTGCCCTCCGCCAGGTCGGTGAAAACCTCCACCGTGGATGACCCGAAGGATTCCGGCGGGGAAACCCGCAGCCGGTTCATCATGGCGTCCAGGAGCCCCAGGTTGGCAACCCGGATGCTGAGCTGGTCGCTGGCATGCAGGCCGTGCTGCAGGTACAGCTCGTCCAGGGTGTCAAAGACGGTCTTCCCGTCGGCTTTCGCGGCGGCGGCAAGTTCGGCGATCAGCACGGCGGCAGAGATGCCGTCCTTGTCCTTCACCTGGTCCGGCGCCACGCAGTAGCCCAGCGCCTCTTCATAGCCGTAGACCAGTCCCGGCACCCGCGAGATCCACTTGAAGCCGGTGAGTGTCTCTTCGTGGGCGAAGCCGGCAGCTGCCGCAATGCGGGCCAGCAGGCGCGAGGATACGATCGAATTCGCGAAGACGCCCTTCGACCCCTCCGCCTCGCCCGCATCCGTGGCGCCGGCGGCGAACCTGGCCGCCACGTGCGCTCCCAGCAGGGCTCCCACTTCGTCGCCGCGGAGCATCCGCCATGCGCCCGTGTCCGGGTCCTTGGCGGCAACGGCCGCGCGGTCGGCGTCGGGGTCATTGGCGATCACGATGTCGGCGTCCAGCCGCGCTGCCGTTTCCAGGGCAAGGTCCAGGGCGCCGGGCTCTTCGGGGTTGGGGAAACTGACGGTGGGAAAATCCGGATCAGGCTCGGCCTGTTCGGCCACCAGGGTGACGTCCCGGAAACCTGCCGCGTTCAATACGGCCAGTGCGGTTTCGCCGCCGACGCCATGCATGGGGGTCAGGACAATACGGAGGTCCCGCGCCGGAAAATGGTCCCGCCGGGCAAGCTCCGCCGTGGCGCGCTGGTAGTCAGAGGCAATGGACCCGTCCAGGACGGTCCAGCCCTCTGGCGCCAGCACAATCGAGTCCAGGGAGCCCACGGCGTTGATTCGTGCCGCAATATCGGCATCGTACGGCGTGACAATTTGGGCGCCGTTACCACTGGCGGCCACGGCGTGGCGGCCAAGGTAGACCTTGTAACCATTGTCCTGCGGGGGGTTATGGCTGGCAGTAACCATCACGCCGCCGTCGCACTGCAATGCCCGGACGGCGTACGCCAGCAGGGGCGTGGGCAGCGCTGCCGGCATGAGGAAGGTCTCGATCCCGGCGGCGGTGAAGATCGCGGCAGTTTCCACCGCGAAAACGTCCGAGTTGTACCGGGCGTCATAGCCGACCACGGCGCGTGGCCGCGTTCCGGGCGAGGCTTTGCCGACTGCGTCAACAAGGAAGGCCGCCAATCCGGCGGCAGCGCGCCGCACCACCACGCGGTTCATCCGGTTGGGCCCGGGGCCCAAGGGAGCGCGCAGTCCCGCGGTGCCGAACTGGAGGGTGCCCTGGAAGCTGTCTTCCAGTTCCTGCCGTGCCGCAGCGTCCCCGTCTTCGACCGACCTGACGAGCTCAAGGAGGGAAGCCGCCGTTGCGGGATCCGGATCTTGGGAAGCCCATTCGCGGGCTTCATCGAGCAGGCGTAAATCGGCACCGGAAGACGTCATGGGCATAAACCTATCGTCATTGCTCCCTGACTTCATGCCACCCGGGGTCAGAGGCGGCCCGAAGCAGGCGCCGGAATGGGCCTGAAGTGACTCCGCATTTTCAGAGTTTGGCGATGATGTCGGCGAGCAGTTTTGAGATTCTGGGGCCGGCAGCCTGCCCTGATTCGATGACTTCCTGGTGGCTTAGCGGCTGGGGGCTGATGCCGGCCGCGAGGTTGGTGACCAGCGAGATGCCGAACACCTCCATCCCGGCGTGCCGCCCGGCGATGGCCTCCAGCGCCGTGGACATGCCCACAAGGTCGGCGCCGATGCGCTTGGCGTACTGCACCTCCGCGGGCGTCTCGTAATGCGGACCCGTGAACTGGGCATACACCCCCTCATCAAGGCTGGGATCGACTTCACGGGCGAGCCCGCGGATCCGGGAAGAGTAAAGATCTGTCAGGTCAACGAACGTGGCGCCTTCCAGGGGCGAGGCCGCGGTGAGGTTTATGTGATCTTTGATGAGTACCGGCGTGCCCGGGGCCCAGTCCTCGTTGAGTCCGCCGCAGCCGTTGGTGAGGACCAGGGTGCTGCACCCCGCCGCTGCCGCGGCCCGGGTGCCGTGCACCACGGCGCGCACTCCCTTGCCTTCGTAGTAGTGGGTACGGGCGCCCAGGACCAGGGCACGCTTGCCGTCGCGGGTCAGCACGGAGCGGATAGTGCCCACGTGCCCTTCCACTGCGGGGGCGTGGAAGCCGGGCACCTCCTCGGCGGAGAGGGTGGCCGTGGTTTCGCCGATGAGGTCTGCCGCTGCGCCCCAGCCGGAACCAAGCACCAGGGCGACGTCGTGGCTGTCCACTCCTGTTTCTTCGGCAATGTAGTCTGCCGCGGCGCGTGCGGCGGCGAAGGGATCCGTGTTCAGGAAGTCTGTTGTACTCACTGGTACAAGTTATCCTGCCGCCCCTGGTGCGCCCAGTACACGCCGTTCCGCCGGCGCCGGAAATTCTTGGTACTGCGGCGGGGATAGGCGAGAATGATTCATTGTGACTACGCATCCAGATTTCAGTTCGCCCCGGATCGCAATCCTGGGAGGTGGTCCGGGCGGGTACGAAGCCGCCATGGTGGCCGCCTCGCTGGGGGCGCAGGTCACCATCATCGAACGCGCCGGGCTGGGCGGATCCGCCGTGCTCACCGACGTGGTGCCGTCCAAGACCCTGATCGCCACCGCAGACCTGATGACCCGCGTCGCCGAGGCGGGGGAGCTGGGCGTGAAGTTCGACGTCGACGGCGGCGACTTTGTACCGGTGATGCGGGCGGACCTGAAACACATCAACGACCGCCTGCTCAACCTTGCCCGCAGCCAGTCCAAGGACATTCACGATGGCCTGGAGAGCCAGGGCGTGCGCATCCTTGCCGGGTCGGGCCGCCTGCTGGACAACCACACCATCGAAGTCCTCACGGTGGACGGCACGGAGATCGTGGAGGCGGACACCATTCTGCTGGCCGTTGGCGCGCACCCGCGTGAGCTGCCCACCGCACGGCCGGACGGCGAACGCATCCTCAACTGGACGCAGATCTACAACCTGGATGAGCTGCCCGAGGACCTGATTGTGGTGGGCTCCGGTGTGACCGGCGCCGAATTTGCTTCCGCGTACAACGGCCTCGGCTCGAAGGTGACGCTGATTTCCAGCCGTGACCGGGTGCTTCCCGGTTCGGACGTCGACGCGGCGGTCGTGCTGGAGGAGGTGTTCGAACGCCGCGGCGTCCGGGTCCTGTCCCGCTCGCGTGCGGAGGCCGTGGAACGGACCGACGACGGCGTAGTGGTCACCCTGGGCGACGGCACCAAGGTGACCGGCAGCCACTGCCTGCTCTGCCTCGGATCCATTCCCAACACCGCCGGCATTGGCCTGGAGGAAGCCGGAGTGGCGCTCAGCGAGAGCGGCCACATCAAGGTGGACGGCGTCTCCCGCACGTCGGCGCCGAACATCTACGCCGCGGGCGACTGCACCGGCGTCCTGCCGCTGGCCTCCGTGGCCGCCATGCAGGGCAGGATCGCCGTCGCGCACTTCATGGGCGACGTGGTAACACCCCTCAAACTGCACCAGGTGGCTTCGAACATTTTCACCTCCCCGGAGATCGCCAACGTGGGCGTCTCGGAAGCTGACATCGATTCCGGCAAGTACCAGGGTGACGTCGTGAAGCTTTCCATGCGCAGCAACGCCCGGGCAAAGATGCGCAACGCCCGGGACGGCTTCGTGAAAATCTTTGCCCGCAAGGGCTCCGGCACCGTTATCGGCGGCGTTGTGGTGGGCCCCAACGCGTCGGAGCTGATCTTCCCCATCTCCATCGCGGTCAAGCAGAAGCTGCATGTGGATGACGTCGCCAGCACGTTCACCGTGTACCCGTCGCTGACCGGGTCCATCTCCGAAGCGGCGCGGCGCCTGCACGTGCACCTGTAGCTGCGGGGGGCCTGCAGGGGCACTGCTACACTCTGCTCATGATCGGGCTTCCCTTCGCGGGAGACGGGCTGGTGCACGCCAGCCTGTTGGGGCTGGGAATCCTCGCAGCCCTTCTGTTCTACGCCTATGAGAAGCGCCGGCGTGGCCTGTCCGACCCACGGTTGTGGCCCATTGCCGGTTTCGCTCTCGCCTTCGGGGCCATCGGCTCACGGATCTTCACCTGGGACTTTTCCCGGCAGGTCTCCTTGGCGGACTGGTGGGGCAACGGCGACCGCAGCATTCTCGCGGGTCTTGTGGGCGCGTGGCTCGGCGTCCACCTGGGCAAGCGCCTGACAGGTTACCGCGAGCCCACCGGCGATTTGCTTGCGCCCGCGGTCGCCCTGGCGCTGGTCATCGGGCGCGTCGGCTGTCTCCTCACGGAACTACCTGGCACCCCCACCGGGGGAGCGTGGGGGATAGCGCTCACGCCCGGGCAGGCTGCAATGCTGGGCGGGATCCCGGGGGTGGGCCTCCACCCGTCCTTTGCCTACGAAATCGTGTTTCATGCGGCCGGATTCGCGCTCATGTGGCGGTATCGCGACCGCCTGCCCCGCCCCGGCGACCTCTTCATCTGCTACGTGACGTCCTACGCCTTGTTCCGGTTCGGCGTCGAATTTGTCCGGGGCAACGAGGTGTTCTGGCTGGGGATGAGCCGTCCCCAATGGTTCCTCCTCGTAATTCTTCCCCTGTTGCTCTGGCGGATGCTGCGGGTCTTCGGGAAACCCCTCCTTCCGAAACTGGAAGGAACAGCGGCATGAGCAAGGACAATTGGCGCCAAGACGACGAAGAACCCCCTGAACCAGCGCTCGGACCCATGGGGTACGGAATCCTGTTCGGAACTACTGCCCTTTATGCCACCTATGTCGGGATACCGATTGCTTTCGGTGGACCTCAAAACATGCGTTTCCTGACCGGGCCGTCCGCCTTCATTCCCGTCGGCGTCTACCTGGCGATTGCCGTGGTCCTGGCGGTCCGGCCACGCACGTCCCGGTGGGGTGCGGGTCTGCTCATTGGCCTGGGAATCTTCACCCTGCTCGGCGGCGGAGTCTGCGTCGGAAGCCTTGCCGCGCAGATGAGGGGTGACTTCTGAGATGAATCCCTCACCGTTCTCTTCCCGGCAGGCACTGCCCGGCCTGATTCTCCCCCTGCTGCTCCGGCGGATGCTGCGGGTACCCGGGAAACCTCTCCGCCCGAAGTTGGAGGAACGAGCAGCATGAGCGAGGACAACCCCGACGTTCCCAGGAACCCGCCTCCACCACAGCAAGAAAAGGAGGAGCCCCCTGAAGCAAGACGAGGCTCTATGCTGCTGGGAATTGTGTTGGGGACTCCTGCCCTTTATGCCCTCTACTTCGGGGGAACAAGTCGTATCGCGCCGGATGCAAGGGACACGAGCTTACTCACTGGGCCCTCGACGTTCATACCAATCGCGGTCTATCTGATGGTAGCGATTGTGCTGGCGGCCATGCCGCGTACGTCCCAGTGGGGTGCGGGGCTGCTGATTGGCCTGGGTTTCTTCACCCTGTTCGGCGGCGGGATCTGCGTCGGATACCTCGCGCAGATGAGAGCCTGAAATGAATCCGTCACCGTTCTCTTCCCGGCGGGCGTTGCCCGGGCCCGGCCAGCCGCTGCGCGGGGACCGCATTCACCGGTACGTGACAGCCTTCTGTCCCCAATGCCACGAGACAAACCCCCCGCTCGCGCAGGTCCGGCGCCTTTCCGGCGCGCTGCTGATCCGCGATGACCGGGTCTGGCTCGAACGCGGCTGCCCGGACCACGGGCTGGTCCGCACGTTGTACGACGAGTCTCCGGAAATCCTGCGCTACCTGGAGAAGTGGCAGGCGCCTACCAAGCAACACATCCCGGACCAGGCCGGCAATTACCGCCAGGTGCCGGAGGCCTACGCCTACGGGCTGCCCGCCATGCAGACGCAGCACACATGCATTCTCTTGCAGGACATCATCGAGCACTGCAACCTGCGCTGCCCCACTTGCTTCACCGCCTCCGGCCCCCAGCTGCAGGGAGTCGCGCCGCTCGGCGAAGTGCTGGCTAACATTGACACCCGGCTTGCCCGCGAAAACGGACGGCTGGACGTGCTGATGCTCTCCGGCGGTGAGCCGACGCTTTATCCCCATCTGGCCGAACTTCTGGATGAGCTCGTTGCCCGGCCCATCGTCCGGATCATGGTGAACAGCAACGGCATGCTTATGGCCACCGATGATGACCTCCTCGCACTGCTGGCCAGGCACCGGGACCGCGTGGAGGTGTACCTCCAATACGACGGCCCGTCCAAAGAAGCATCCATCCACCACCGCGGGGGAGACCTGACCCGCTTCAAGGACATGGCCATCGCACGCCTGTCCGGGGCAGGTATCTTCACCACCCTGACCATGACGGCGGCACTCGGCGTCAACGACGGCGAGGTCGGCGCCGTCGTCATGAGGGCATTGGAAACCCCGTTCGTGGGTGGCGTTGCGCTTCAACCAGTGTTCGGTTCAGGGCGCGGCCACGGCATCGACCCCACGGACAGGCTCACGCACACAGGGGTGCTGGAACGGCTCGCGGAGCAAACCGGAGGCGTGGTCTCATGGCACGACCTGACAGCCCTGCCGTGCTCGCATCCGCATTGCGCGTCCGTGGGCTACATGCTGAAGGACGATGCAGGCGTCTGGCGTTCGCTGACAGCGCTCATTGGGCACGACCAGCTCCTCGCCTGGCTGGAACTCAATCCTGACAGCATTGCCAACCGCATCGCCGACAGTGCCATCCCGCTCGAGCTGCGCAACCTCATGAAGTCCTCCCTGCTGGACCTGCTCAGTGAACAGTCCTCTCTGTCACATCCACGGACCATGGAGCTCTGGAAGAACATCTGCACCCAGTGCGACCTCGGAATCGGCACCCTCACCACCCTGGCTGCCGGCAAGCTTCCCGGGCAGCAACAGCGGTTGCGCCGGCTCCTGGGCGAACGGATTACGCGCATCATGGTCAAGCCCTTCATGGACATCTCCACCATGATCGAGGAACGGCTCACGCAGTGCTGTGTCCACGTTGGCACAAAGAGCGACGCCGGCGATCACCAGTGCGCTCCCTTCTGTGCCGTCCAGGCGTGGCCGGCTTTGTCACGGCAGCGCATGAGCACAGCAACGGGCCGCGAACTTCTCCCCGTCCGCCAGGTTTAAGGAGGAATGATGAGCTCCGCATCGGATGCCAGGCGCATTGCAGCCGGATCACCGCCGTCGGAACTCGTGGTTCCCGCGCATGCCGGGAACCAGCCCGGTGGCGGGTCCGGTCCGGAGGGCCAGGCAGCGGCACCGTTCGATCCTCTGCGCCTGTGCATCTTCGCCACTATCGCCTTACTGGGTTGGCTGGCGGGCCCGGTGGCCCTGAGCGCCTTCGCAGCTGTCGGAGTCATCGGCTACTGGAAGGCCCGCCGGCAAGGACTCAAGAAATCGAAGTGCTTCCTGCGTGACACGAGGCTTGTGCTGGCCTATCTGGGGATCCTGCTCGCGCTCGGATTCTATGGGATATACGGGCTGGCGAAGGGAGTGTTCAGCCTTTGAGTGAACTCTGGACCCTCCCGGTGCCATCTGCATAGACTCCTCGAAGGAACGGCCGGTATTCATCAGCGGATTTCCGGACCCGTCCCGGCACCAGCCATCGACGCAAGGAGCAGCTCGTGGAACTGAATGACGTCAAGTGGAACGAACAGGCACGCGACAAGATTCTGCTGGACGCCGACCGGGCGTTGCAGGAAGCGGTCCGGGAAGCAGCATCATCCCTGTCCGGCAAGGACAAGGACGAGGTGTACAAGTTCCTGTTCGAGAAGTTGAAGGACCAGTTCGTGGACTTCCAACCCGGGCCGGACCTCACGAAGTACGCCGAGGCTGTGGCCGGCGGCGAGCTCGCCGCCGATGAAGCACGGGCTGAAGGGTAGGGCGGGCACGTGTCAATGGCACTTGAACGGCCCCGCCGCGGAAAGATGATCGGCGGGGTCTGCGCGGCCCTTTCTGCCCGGTTCGGCCTCCCGAAATTTCTGGTCAGGCTGGGCTTCGTGATCTTCGGCCTGGTGGGGATCGGCGAGCTGGTCTACATCGCGCTGTGGATCATCATTCCAAAGGCTCCGGTGTAAGAGCCGCGGTTTCGACAGGCTCAACGACCGGTTTCGACAGGCTCAACCACCGGGGGCCTGGTTAGGCGGCCGAGACCGCCTGAAAGTGTTTTTCGATGAGCCCCTTGATGTCTTCGTGGCAGCCGCCGCAGCCGGTGCCGGCACGGGTTGCCTTGGACACCTCGGCAACGGTGGAGCAGCCGTCCTCGACCGCTCCCTGGATCGCCGCCCCGCTGACGCCTGCGCACCGGCAAACGGTGCTCTGCGGGTCGGCAGCCCCGGCTCCGGGCAGCCCGTCCGGCCCATCGAGGCGCAGGAGCAGTGACCGGTCCGCTGGCAGTTCGGCGGAACGCTCGAAGAGCCCCACCAGCTCGGCCGCCGTGCGCGGCATTCCCACCGACACCAGGCCTTCCAGCACGCCGCCGCGGGTGGTCATCTTCACGTAGCGGCCGTGCTCCGGATCCGCCCACTGGGCGATCTGCAGGCGTGGCCGCCCGTTCACGGCACCCGCCGTCAGGACTTCCTCGTCCCACGGCTCGGCGCTGTTGTCCCCGGCCACTGCCATGTTCATGCCGCGCGCCTTGAGGACGATCACGCCGGGCTGCTCAGCAGGCAGTTCCGGCAGCAGGTCAGCGTCCTCCACGGCGCCTGCAGCGAGGAGGCCCAGGTATTCACCCAGCCATTCAGCCTGGCGCCAGCCCGGCCCCACCAGGCCGGAGGGGCCCTTCGCGTTGCGGCAGGCTGCACACTCCGGATCCGGGCAGCGCACCTCCGCGCAGTCGCCGATGGCAAATATGTGCGGCTCGTGATGCGCCCGGAGCCGGTGGTCCACCAGGATCCCGGCGGATGTGGACAGTCCGCAGCCTTCGGCGAGTTCGGTGCGGGGACGAACCCCGCACGAGATGACCAGGAGGTCCCCGTCAATCGCCGAACCGTCGTCAAGCAGCAGAGCCGAGAAGCCGCCGTCGGGGGCGTTATGCTCAACCCCGGTGGACCGCGCGTTGCCGGCCATCCGGACGCCGCAGCGCCGCAGCCCTGCGGCCAGGACGGCCCCGCCGCCGCGGTCTATGTTGCGTCCCAGCGGGTGCGGGCCGTTGTGCACAACGGTGACGGTGGCACCTTCCTCGGCCGCGGCGAGGGCCGTCTCCAGGCCCAGGACGCCGCCGCCCAGGACCACCACGCGCTTGCCGCCGTCCACGGCCTGCCGCAGCACATCCGCGTCGCGGAGGTCCCGCAGCGCCGTCACACCCGCCGGAAGGACAGGGGAGGCGGGGTCGGGGTTGATGCCCGTGAGGTTGGGGATCACCGGACGGGAACCGGTGGCGAACACCAGCCGGTCGTAATGGGCGGTGGAACCGTCGGACAGGAGGACCTGCTGCCGGGCGCGGTCCACACGGCGGACGCGGACACCCAGGCGGACGTCAACACCGTCGGCGGCCAGTGCGTCTGCGTCGGACAGTGCCAGCGCGCCGGCGGTGGTGCGTCCCACCCCGAGATCGGCCACGAGGACGCGGTTGTACGCGGCTTCGGCTTCTTCTCCGACCACCGTCAGGCGGGCGTGTCCGGCGCGCACGGCCGGCAGCAGCTCGTCCACCAGCCGGGCCGCCACCGGGCCGAATCCCACAATGACAATTTGCTCGCTCATGAGGCCTCCGTCGTTTGAAGCACGTTGCTGGAAAGGGGAACGGCCACCGGCCGGACCCAAACCTTGTTGAACTTGAACTCGGGCATCCCGGAAACGGGGTCCGTGGCGGCCTCCGTCAGGCGGTTGGCGCTTTCGAGTTCGGGGAAGTGGAAGGGCAGGAAGACCGTCTCGGGGCGGATGGCCGTGCTCAGCTCGGCCCGGCACACCACCTCGCCGCGCTCGTTGGCCAAGGACACCAGGGAGCCGGCGGTGATGCCCATCGCTTCCGCTGCCGCCGGATGGATCTGCATCTGCGCTTCCGGCTGTGACGCCAGGAGTTCGGTCACCCGGCGCGTCTGGGCGCCGGACTGGTAGTGCTCCAGGAGGCGGCCGGTGATGAGGGTCATGGTTTTCGCGGCCGGGTCCGGATTGGCAGCGGGGGTACGACGGCGGCGCGGCGTCACCGGGGTCATCACGGCTTTGCCGTCGGGGTGCGCAAAGCGGTCCTGGAACAGCCTCGGCGTTCCGGTGCTGCCCGCGGGGTAGGGCCAGTAGGCGGCCTCTCCCCGGTCGAGCATGGCGTAGTCGATTCCGGAGTAGTCGGCGAGCCCGCCGGCGGAGGCCAGCCGGAGTTCCTCGAAGACGGTTTCCGGGTCTTCACTGTAGCTGGAGGGGGCGTTGAGGGCCTCCGCCAGGCGTGCCATGATCCACAGTTCGCTGCGGGCTCCGGCCGGCGGTGTCAGGGCGCGGCGGCGGCGCAGGACGCGGCCTTCGAGGTTGGTCAGCGTGCCCTCCTCCTCGGCCCACTGGAGGACGGGAAGGATAAGGTCGGCCTCGGCGGCGGTCTCGGACATAAAGAAGTCGCAGACCATCAGGAAGTCCAGGCTGCGCAGGCCGTCGATGACGGCGTTGGCGTCGGGGGAGGCCACCGCGATGTTGGAGGCGTGGACAAAAAGGCAGCGGACGCCGTCGGGCTTTCCCAGGGACTTCAGGAGCTGTACGGCCGGCAGCCCGGGCCCGGGGATGAGTTCCTCGGGAACGCCCCACACTCCAGCCACATGGGCGCGGGCGGCGGGATCGGTGATCTTGCGGTAGCCGGGCAGCTGGTCCGCCTTCTGGCCGTGCTCGCGGCCGCCCTGGCCGTTGCCCTGGCCGGTGAGCGTGCCGTAGCCGCTGCGGGGAGAGCCCGGCAGGCCCAGCAGGAGGCTGAGGTTGATGGCGGCGGTGGCGGTGTCGGTGCCGTCGATGTGCTGTTCCACGCCCCGGCCGGTGAGGATGTAGCTGCCGCCCTGGCGGGCTCCGGCGGCCAGCCGGCGGGCGGTTTCCCGGATGAGTTCGGCCGGGACGCCGGTGAGGGACTGGACGCGTTCGGGCCAGAAGGAGTTGACGCTGCGGACTACGGCGCTGTAGCCCGAGGTGCGCTCCTCGATAAAGGCAGTGTCCACCAGGTTCTCGTGGATGACCACATGGGAGATGCCCAGCAGCAGGGTGAGATCGGTGCCCGGCAGGGGCTGGAGGTGGAGGCCGCCGCCGTCGGCCGTAAAGGCCGCGGTGGCGGAACGGCGCGGATCCACCACGATCAGCCCGCCGGCGTCGCGCGTTCCCTTGAGGTGCTGCACGAAGGGCGGCATGGTCTCGGCCACATTGGAACCGAGCATCATGATGGTGGAGGCGGTGTCCAGGGCCTCCAGCGGGAAGGGGAGGCCGCGGTCCACGCCGAAGGCCCGCATCCCGGCGGCGGCGGCTGAGGACATGCAGAAACGGCCGTTGTAGTCGATGCGGGACGTGCCGAGGGCCAGCCGGGCAAATTTGCCGAGCATGTAGGCCTTCTCGTTGGTGAGTCCGCCGCCGCCAAAAACGCCGACGGCGTCCGCGCCGTAGCGTGCGCGGGCATCCTTCACGGCGGACACGGCGCGGTCCAAAGCGTGCTCCCAGCTGATGGGGCGGTGGACGCCGTCCGGGCCTTTCAGCAGGGGCTCGGTGATCCTGCCCGGGTGGTTGAGCAGAGTTGCGGAGGTCCAGCCCTTGCGGCACAGCCCGCCGCGGTTGGTGGGGAAGTCGCGTCCCTGGACCTCGAGGAGGGCGGCAGGGGCAGCGGGAGCCGCGGCGGGGGACGCCGGGGCAGGCAGTGCAGTCACGGGGACTGGCCCCGGCTGGGTAGCCGGGGCCAGTTCCGCTGGAGACGTGAGCGTCATGGCGCACTGCAGGGCGCAGTAAGGGCAGTGCGTGTCGGCGCTTTTGGTCATGTTAGACGTGTCCCATCGCATTTCGGTTGGCGTTGCGGATGTAGCAGAACCAGCAGACAGCCAGCATCAGGACGTATGCCCCAACGAAACCGTAGAAGGCCGGTGTGTAGGAGCCGCTGGCCGTGTTGGAGGCGTTCAGGACCTGCGGGATGACGAATCCGCCGTAAGCGCCGATCGCGGAGATCAGGCCGAGGGCCGAGGACGCCAGGCGCTGGGTTGCCACCGAGCTTGCACCCTTGCGGGCGGCGCGGCTGGAGGTGGCGAAGATGACCGGGATCATGCGGTAGGTTGCTCCGTTTCCGAAGCCGCTGGCGGTGAACAGCATCAGGAACAGGACCAGGAAGAGCCAGAAGTTCTTCAGCGGCAGGGTCCAGATCATGGTCAGCGTGATCACGGCCATGGAGGCGAAGGCTGCCACCGTCATCCGCGCGCCGCCCATGCGGTCTGCCATGCGTCCGCCGTAGGGGCGGGCCAGCGAGCCGACCAGGGGGCCGAGGAAGGCGAGTGAGAGGGCCACGGTTCCGACGCCGATGGAGGAGAACTCGGGGAAGTAGTCCTTGATGAGCTTGGGGAACACACCGGCGAAGCCGATGAAGGAGCCGAACGTGCCGATGTAGAGCAGCGCCATGATCCACAGGTGCGGTTCCTTGATGGCGGCCACCGAACCGGCGATGTCGCCCTTGGCGCTGGTGAGGTTGTCCATGAACTTGTAGGCGCCGAACGCCGCGATCAGGATCAGCGGAACCCACATCCAGCCGGCCAGGGGCAGGTTGACGGTTCCGGCGGCCAGCAGGGTGATGGCAATGGGCACGGCGAGCTGCGCGACGGCGGCCCCCATGTTTCCGCCGGCGGCGTTCAGGCCCAGGGCCCAGCCCTTTTCGCGGGCGGGGTAGAAGAACGTGATGTTGGCCATGGAGCTCGCGAAGTTGCCGCCGCCGAAGCCCGCCAGGGCTGCCACGAGGAGCATGACGCCGAACGGCGTTTCCGGGTTGGAGACGCAGAGTGCCAGGCCGACGGAGGGGATCAGGAGCAGCAGGGCGGAGACGATGGTCCAGTTGCGGCCGCCGAAGCGGGGGACCATGAAGGTGTAAGGGATGCGGAGCGTCGCGCCTACCAGGCTGGGCATCGAGATGAGCCAGAAGATTTCCGACGTGGTGAAGGTGAACCCGGCCGCGGGGAGCTGGACCACCACGATGGACCAGAGCTGCCAGACGACGAAGCCGAGGAATTCGGCGAAGATGGACCAGTTCAGGTTGCGGCGGGCGATGGTGCGGCCGGCGGATTCCCACTGTTCCTTGTTCTCGGCATCCCAGTTGGCGATCCAGCGGCCGGGGCGGAATTCAAGGACGGGGGCGTCTGTGGTGCGGGTAGAGCCGGGCTGTGCGCTGGCGGATGCGGCAACGGTTTCCGGGGCCTGTGCATCGTCAAGGTCCAGGGAATTGCCGGTGCCGGCATCAGCGGTGCGGTCAACAGTCACGGGTTACCTCCTTCGGGGGGATGTTGTTCCTCCACGGTAGGTAGGGCGCGTTTCACGGACCGACGCCGTGTGTTAACGGGCTGTGACATTTGCCTATCGGCGCCTTTTGGCAGCCGTTAGGCAGGAGTAGGGTGGCAAAAATGAGACACACGGCACAGGTCCGCATGCTGGACCTTTCGTCCATTGACTGGACCGCGGGAACTAATATTGAACTCTAACTATTTCGAGCCGGGGGCAATGCCAGCCTCCGGCCGGTTCTAGCGAAAGCGTTTACCTATGTCATCCACCGATACGTCCACGGTGCCCGGTTCGCCCCAGCCGGTGAACTCGCGCGGCCGCGTGATCGTTGCCAGCCTGATCGGCACCACGGTCGAGTTTTACGACTTCTACGTCTATGCCACTGCCGCGGTGCTCGTGTTCCCGCAGCTGTTCTTCCCCAACCAGAACGAGACAACCCAGCTGCTGAGCTCCTTCGCAGTGTTCGGCGTTGCCTTCATCGCCCGCCCGCTCGGCTCCATCGTTTTCGGGCACTTCGGCGACAAGTTCGGCCGCAAAGGCACCCTGGTGGCCTCGCTGCTGACAATGGGTATCGCCACCTTCCTGATCGGCTGCCTGCCCACCGCGCTGGTGCCGGGCTGGGAATTCTGGGCTCCGGCCCTGCTGGTGGTCATGCGGTTTGCCCAAGGCCTGGCACTGGGTGGCGAATGGAGCGGGGCCGCCCTGCTGGCCACCGAGAACGCGCCCGCCAACAAGCGGGCCATCTACGGAACCTTCCCGCAGCTGGGGGCGCCGATCGGTTTCATCATCGCGAACGTCATCTTCCTTGTCTTCAGCTACGCCCTGTCGCCGGCTGACTTCCAGGCCTGGGGCTGGCGCGTGCCCTTCCTGCTCAGTGCCGTCATGGTGATCATCGGCCTCTACGTCCGCCTCAAGCTCATCGAGACGCCCGCCTTCACCAAGGTCCTCGAGTCCAACGAGGTGGCCAAGCTGCCGCTGGGCCGCGTCTTCAAGACGAGCTGGCGCCAGCTGATCCTGGGCACGTTCATCATGCTCGCCACGTACGTGCTCTTCTACCTGATGACCACGTTCACCCTGACCTACGGCACCCGGCCGGCCAGCCTCGAGGCCGCCAGGGCCGCCGCCGAGAAGGCCGGAAAGCCGATGACGGAGGCCGCCGCGGCTGCCTTCGTTCCCGGCCTGGGCTACACCCGCAACGACTTCCTCTGGATGCTGATCGCCGGCGTCGTGTTCTTCGGTATCTTCACGCTGGTCTCCGGACCGCTGGCCGAAAAGTACGGCCGGCGCAAGATGCTGCTCGCTGTTACCGGCGGCATCTTCATCTTCGGCCTGCTGTTCGTCCCGCTGTTCAGCGGCGGCTTCGTGGGGACCATGGCCCTGCTGGTCATCGGCTTCTCCCTGATGGGACTCACCTTCGGGCCCATGGGTGCGCTGCTGCCCGAGTTGTTCCCCACCAACGTCCGGTACACCGGGTCCGCTGTCAGCTACAACTTCTCCAGCATCCTGGGTGCTGCGGTTGCCCCGTTCATCGCCGTGGCGCTGTGGGAAATGGCTGACGGCAGCCCCGTCCTGGTGGGCATCTACCTCACCGCCATGGCCGTGCTGACCCTCATTGCCCTGTTCGTCAGCAAGGAAACCCGCGACCTGGACTACGAGAACAACGTGGCCTGACGCATTCCGCGCGTTCCAGCCCACTTGGTGGCTGAGGTGCCCGGCACGATCCCCGTATCCGCGGGGATCGTGCCGGGCACTTTCCTGTCCGGGAGGCAGTAAGCGGGCAGGAAGGTACGACGGCGGGGCGGCGCAGCTAGACCGCGTAGCGCGCCACGAAATTCCGCAGCACGTTCATGGGCTCGGTGACGGTGAACTGCCGGGCATTGTCCATCAGCTCCTCCGCCGACTCCGGAGGGAAGTAGCCGGCGTGCCGGTAGATGTCGATGCGGGTCACCAGCCCGTCAACGTCCAGCTCAGGATGGAACTGGGTGGCATACAGGTTGTTCCGGATCCGGAACATCTGGACCGGGCAGGCCGCGGACCGGGCCAGCAGCACTGCCTGCGGCGGCAGGGTGGTGCAGGCCTCCTTGTGCCCGGTGAAGGCGGTGAAGGTGCGGGGCATCCCTTTCAGCACCGGGTCCGCGAGGCCTGCCTCCGTCAGCTCGATCTCCACGCCGCCCAACGGTTCGCCGTACGTCCGGTCGATGACTGCGCCCTGGTGGGTACCAAGGGTGCCCACCCCGTAGCAGGCTCCCAGGAACGGAAAGTCCTGTGCCACCAGCCGGTCCAGGAGGCCCGACAGTTCGCGTTCCACCCGGTGTTGCACCCGGCTCTTCTGCTCCGGAGGGTCGCTGGACGTGAAGGGGCTGCCGCCGACAATCACACCGGAGTAATCGGACAGCTCAATGTCAGGCAGCGGGCCCGCCTCCAGCCGGACCCTGTGCAGTTCCCGCGGCTCCAGCCCGCCGTATCGGAGGTAGGCGGCGTACTCGTCTTCGGCGGCGGCATCCTCGGCCCGCGAGGCCAGGAGCAGGAAAGGCAACATCTGCTAAGTGTGCCCCGCCCGCCGGATCCTGTCAGCAGCCGGGCGGCCTGCCAGGGCAGCCCGGCAGCTGCCGCGGGCCGGGTCAGGAAGCGGCGGGCTGGGTCAGCGACCGGCGGGACTGGGGCCGGGCAGCCGGATCCGCGTGCCGGTGCACCAGCTTCCAGTAGCCTTCCTCGCGCCGGAAGATGCTGGTCACGCGAAGTGCGAACTCCTCCACGGCCCCACCGTCCAGGCGGGCGCGGAAGTGTTCGGTTTCCACGAGGTAGGCGGTGTCCCGTGCGGTGTAGGAGGTGATGGTGTCGAACCCGAGCATTTCACCGTCCTGGAACTGGCGGGCTGCCTGGTCCAGCCGGGCCTCCACCTGAGCCCAGCCCCGTGCGATGCCGCCGAACGGGTTCGCGAGGGTGACGTCGTCGAGCTGTGAATACAGTTCCTTGATGGGCGCGGGGTTGCCGCGGGTGATTTCGGGGACCGCCAGGTGGTAGCGGTCCACTTCTTCCTGAAAGCTGGGTGCGAGCATGGGAGCCTCCGGGCCTGTCTAGTCTTCGATGGTGGCGATGACGGCACCGGCGGACACGGTTTCACCGGCAGTTGCCGTGAGGCCGGTGATGGTGCCGGAACGGTGGGCCGTCAGCGGCTGTTCCATCTTCATGGCTTCCAGGACCACTACCAGGTCTCCCTCGGCCACGGTGTCTCCCTCAGCCACTGCCACCTTCACGATGGTGCCCTGCATGGGGGATGTGAGGGCGTTGCCGGTGGCGGCTGCCGTGCCGCCCGAGCGGATACGCTTCTTGGATTTGCCGGGCTTGGCGGCAGCGGGAGCACCGCTTCCAACCGATCCCAGCGAAGCGGGCAGCACCACTTCGAGGCGTTTGCCGCCAACTTCGACCACCACGCGCTGGCGGTCCTCGGCGGCATCCTCCGCGCCGGTGCCGGCGTCGGGGGCCCAGGGGGCCAGGTTGTTCACGAATTCGGTTTCGATCCAGCGGGTGTGGACCTTGAAGGGACCCTCGGCGGGGGCAAACGCCGGATCGGACACGACGGCAAGGTCGAACGGGATGACGGTGGGAATCCCTTCGACCACCATCTCATCCAATGCCCGGCGGGACCGCTCCAACGCCTGTTTCCGGCTGGCGCCGGTCACGATGAGCTTGGACAGCATGGAGTCGAAGTTGCCGCTGATCACGTCACCCTGCTCGATGCCGGAATCGATGCGGATGCCGGGGCCGGTGGGGTTCTTGAGGACGCGGATGGTGCCCGGTGCGGGCATGAAGTTCCGGCCCGGGTCCTCGCCGGTGATGCGGAATTCGAAGGAGTGGCCGCGCACCTCGGGGTCGCCGTAGCCGAGTTCCTCGCCGCGCGCCAGCCGGAACTGCTCGCGGACCAGGTCGATGCCGGTGACTTCCTCGGAGACGCAGTGCTCCACCTGGAGGCGGGTGTTCACTTCGAGGAAGGAGATGGTGCCGTCCTGGCCCACCAGGAATTCGCAGGTGCCGGCGCCCAGGTAGCCGGCTTCCTTCAGGATGGCCTTGGAGGATTCGTAGAGCCGGCGGTTCTGGTCCTCGGTGAGGAACGGGGCTGGGGCTTCCTCCACCAATTTCTGGTTGCGGCGCTGCAGCGAGCAGTCACGCGTTGAGACCACCACCACGTTGCCGTAGGCATCGGCCAGGCACTGCGTTTCCACGTGGCGCGGTGCGTCCAGGAAGCGCTCGATGAAGCATTCGCCGCGGCCGAAGGCGGCAGTGGCTTCACGGACGGCCGATTCGTAAAGTTCAGGGATTTCCTCCCGGGTGCGGGCCACCTTGATGCCGCGGCCGCCGCCGCCGAAGGCTGCCTTGATGGCGACGGGCAGTCCGTGCCGGTCCACGAAGGCCAGGATTTCGTCGGCCGTCTCGACGGGGTCGGCGGTGCCGGGAACTAGGGGAGCGCCCACTTTTTCGGCGATGTGGCGCGCCTGGACCTTGTCGCCCAGGGCCGAGATGGCTTCGGGGGACGGTCCGATCCACGTGATGCCGGCCTCGATCACCCGGGCGGCGAACTGGGCATTTTCTGCCAGGAAGCCGTAGCCGGGGTGGATGGCGTCCGCACCTGACTGGCGGGCGGCGTCGATGATCTTGTCCATCACCAGGTACGACTCGGCGGCGGTGTTGCCGCCCAGGGCGTAAGCCTCGTCAGCAAGGCGGACGTGCAGGGCGTCGCGGTCCGGGTCGGCGTAGACAGCCACGGAGGCGATGCCTTCATCGCGTGCCGCCCGGATGATGCGGACGGCGATTTCTCCGCGGTTGGCGATCAGCACCTTTGTGAGGGTCGACTGCGTGGGACCTGCGGACTGCTCAAAATTTGCTGACAAGGCGTCTCCTTCTTTCCTTCAGGGAGCCTAGCGCGGTTTTGAGGGTTCCGCCGATATTACTTGCGGAATCCGCGTGTAAAGCGCCAATGCTTTGTAGGGAAGCTACAAGACGAGCCGAAAAGGGGACGTTTTACTGCGCGGCCCACAGGTCCGTGATGCGCACGTTCGCGGAGGCGAGGAGGCCGCGGAGGGTGGAGACGGAAAGTCCGACGACGGCGTGCGGGTCGCCGTCGACCTTCCGGATGAAGGCCCCGCCCAGGCCGTCGATGGTGAAGGATCCGGCGCAGTGCAGCGGTTCGCCGGTGGCAATGTAGGCGTCGATCTCCGCCGGTTCCATCTCCAGGAAGGAGACTTCGGCGGAGGCGACCGTTCCCAGCGTGGCACCGGAGCCCGGCTCCCCGCCGTCGTCGTCGGGATCCGTGTCCCGGCAGTCCACCAGCCAGTGCCCCGTGTGCAGGACCCCGGCGTTGCCGCTCATCCGGAGCATGCGCTCGCGGGCGACGGCGGCCGTGTACGGCTTGCCGTGCGCCTCGCCGTCGAACTCGAAGACGGAGTCGCAGCCCAGCACCAGCGCCCCCTCGGCCTCCGGCAGCGCGGCCACCGCCTCAGCCTTCGCCCGGGCCAGCAGCAGCGTGGTGTCGTGCGGATCGGTGACGCCGTAGCGTGCCTGCACGGCGTCCTCGTCCACGTCCGACACCAGGACCGAATGCCGGATGCCGGCCTCGGCCAGGAGCTTGGTGCGGGCGGGGGACTGGGAAGCGAGAATCAGGCGGAGCACGGTTCCAGCCTAATTGACGGGCGCCGGCCTAGTGGACCAGTGCCCCGGACGCGGGAGCGGACTCGGCGCGGTTGAGCTTGGCGCCCTCCACATCCACGTCCGGCAGGATCCGGTCCAGCCAGCGCGGCAGCCACCAGGACTTTTCGCCCAGCAGGTACATCACGGCCGGGACGATGGTCATGCGCACCACGAAGGCGTCGAGCAGCACGCCGAACGCCATCGCGAAGCCCAGCGGCCGGACCATGGTCAGGTGGCTGAAGATGAAGCCGGCGAACACGCTCACCATGATGATCGCGGCGGCCGTCACCACGGCGGCGGCGTGGCGGAAGCCCACTCGGACCGCCTCCTTGGCGGACGAGCCGTGCATGTAGGCCTCACGCATGCCGGAGGCGATGAACACCTGGTAGTCCATGGCCAGGCCGAACAGCACGCCGATCAGGATGATGGGCAGGAAGCTCAGCACAGCGCCGGGGTTCGCGACGTCAAAGACGTTCCCCAGCCAGCCCCACTGGTACACGGCCACCACGGCACCGAACGCGGCGGCGAGGGAGAGCAGGAACCCGCCCGTGGCGAGCAGCGGCACCACGATGGAGCGGAACACGAGCAGCAGCAGGATCAGGGAAAGGCCGACGACGATCGCCAGGTACGGCGGCAGGGCGTCACCAAGTTTCGTGGAGACGTCCACGTTGCCGGCCGTCTGCCCCGTCAGGCCCATGGCAACACCGTATTCAGACTGGATCTCATCATTGAGCCCGCGCAGTTCCGAGACCACCTGGACGGTGCTGGCGCTGGCCGGGCCTTCCTTGGGGATGACCTGGAAAACGGCGGTCCGGCGGTCCTCACTGAGCGCGACCGGGACGGCAGCCACCACGTTGTCCACCGCGCGCAGCTTGTCCGCGACGTCGTACTGCAGGCTCTGCGCCTGTGCCTCGTCCAGGTTGGCGGGAAATTCGCCTACGGCAACGATGGGCCCGGTAACGCCTTCACCAAAGCTGCGGGCTGTCAGGTCATAGGCCTGGTAGGCCTCGGACTCCACGGGTTCCGATCCGCCGTCGGGCAATGCGAGCTGCAGTTGGGTGGCCGGCAGGGCCAGGGTGCCCAGCAGCACAATGCCCGCGATCAGCGCCATCACGGGGTGCCGCGTGACCAGGCCGCCCCAGCCGTGCGTGCTGCGCTCGCGGTCCGTGGCCTCGTCTGCTGCCTCGTGGCCGGGCTCGGCGTTATGCGCTTCGGCTTTCGCCCAGACCCGCCGGGAGATGATGCGCCTGCCGATCAGGGACAGCATGGCCGGGGTCAGCGTGATGGCCACCAGGACCGCTACCGCCACGGTTCCGGCTGCTGCGAGGCCCATGACGGCAAGGAAGGGAAGGCCGGGGACCACCAGTGCCGCCAGGGCGATGATGACGGTGAGGCCGGCGAAGACCACGGCATTGCCTGAGGTGCCGGTGGCACGCGCTACCGACTCCTCCGGATCCATTCCTGCAAGGAGCTGAGTCCGGTGCCGGTTCACGATGAACAGGGAGTAGTCGATTCCCACGGCGAGGCCGAGCATCAGGGCCAGCATGGGGGAAATGGAGCTCATGTCGAAAACGCCGGACAGGGCGAACGTGATTCCGACGCCCACACCCACGCCGACCACCGCCATCAGCAGCGGGAGCCCGGCGGCGATCAGGGTGCCCAGCATAATGATCAGGACCAGGGCCGCCACAGCGATGCCGATGATCTCGGCGGCACCGAAGAGCTCGGAAATGTCCTCGGTGATTTCCTTGCTGGCCAGCGCCGTGACGCCCGCGGCGGACGTTTCGTGGGCGATGTCCTGGACCTGGTGCCGGACCTCCGGGCTGAGCCCGTTGATGGAGGTGTTGAACTGCACCTGCGCGACTGCCGCGCGGCCGTCTTCGGAAACGAACCGGATGGCCGACGACGCCTCCGCCTGGCGCTTGCCCAGCTCAAGCCTGGCTTTGTTGGCCTCCAGTTCCCGGGCGCCGGCGTCGAGCCTTGCCTGGCCTTCCGCCAGCCCGGCTTTTTGCTGCCCCAACTGTGCCTCGATGAGTGCAGCAGGGGCGCCGGCCGCAACCAGCTGCTGCTCGGCGGCGGCGAGCTGCGCCGCGCCGGCCTCCAGCTCTGCCCGGGAGGCGGCCAGCTGGGCCTCGCCGGCGGCGAGCTGCTGTCCGCCGTCGGTGATGGCCTGCGCTGCCTGGTCCACCTGGGCTTGGGTGGCAAACGGATCCACCGTGCCCCGGACGTCCGGCAGGGTCTCAAGCTTCTTGAGCGCATCGGTGACGGCGGTGCGGCTCTCCTCGGTGAAGCCGCCTTCGGGCGCCTCGAAGACGATCGTTGCGGTGCCGCCGGATGCCGAGGGCAGCTCCTCCTTCAGCTTGTCCGCGATCCGCTGCGTCTCCGTGCCTGGGATCTGGAAGTTATTGGACAAAGTGCCGTGGAAGGCCGCGGCGGAGCCGCCCACGGCCACAAGCGCCGCGAGCCAGAGCGAGATGACCAGCCAGCGCCGGCGGTAGGAGAACTTGCCAAGGCGGTAAAGGAGCAGTGCCATGTGGGGAGCCGATCTGGTCAGGAGGAACGGGAGTCTGTTGGGGTGGCGGATCCAGTGGATACCGGGGAGCGTGGCGTGGATTTGAGCTGCGGGCCATTGAAGCCGGCACCCAGCAGCGCCATGGCGTCGATGAGCAGCTGCCGCAGGTCCGCGAGGGATGCCGGTGAGAGGTCTGGTCCGCGGCGGCTGAACCAGACCTCCATTGCGGCCTTGCCGCAGGAGATGACCGACCCGGCCAGGGCATGGATATACAGGTCATCCTGTTCGCCGCGGTTGCCGGCAACGCGCTCGCGGGCCACGGCAAAGACCTGCGCCCTGCAGTGGTCCCACGCTTCAAGTTCGGTGTGTGACATGAGCGGACTCTGCTGGGTCAGGGTGAACAGTTCCGCCAGCGGCGCCACGGCCTTGGGGTCGGCGAGGGCCATCAGGGCCGCCTGCGCCGACTCAAGCATGGGTTCATCCGCCGGCCGGAGCCGCAGCTGCTGGATGGCAATGTCGAGGAAGCCGTGGACGATGGAGGCCAGTGCGGCATCGGTGCTGCTGAAGTAGTTGAAGAAGGTCCTGCGCGATATCCCTGCGGCCTCGGCGATGTCCTCAGCAGTGAAGTTCCCGGGGCCCTTTGCGCGCAGCAGCCCCAAAGCGGCGTCGGTAATGGCCTGGCGCGTGGCGGCTTTGTTCAGCTCCCGGCGGGAAGGGACCGCGGCAGCTTCGGCTGATGGAGGGGACGTCGTCACGCTTTTACACTACGTGCAAGTTTGCACTCTGGGCAAGTTTGATTCACAGGAGAATGAAAGGTTCCCGACAGCCTGTCCAGAACCTGCTCCCGGAAGCTTGGAATGCCTCGAAGGAGGCGCACCAACAGCAGCCGTCACCGACGGCGGATCCAGGAGACAAGACAATGTCACGCTCAAAGAAAATGACCCTCGGCCTGTCAGCCACCGCGCTGGCCCTTGGCGCCGGAATCGGAGTCGCCGGCATGGCCTCCGCAACCACTACCCCCACTCCCGCCCCGAGTGCCAGTTCCAGCGCCTCGACGGACGGCACCACCACGCCCGGCGGGATGGGAAAGCACGGTGGCCGCGGCGGCGAGCGGGGTGCGGCCCAGGCGTCCGCGCTCGCGGCGAAGCTTGGGGTGGAGGAAGCAAAGGTTACCGAGGCGCTGCAGGCGTTCCGGGAGGCCAACAAGCCCACCACGGCGCCGGCTGACGGCGAAAAGCCGGACGCAGCCACCAGGGACGCCGCACTGGCGAAGTCTCTGGCCGATGCGCTGGGTATTGAGGAATCCAAGGTCACCGCTGCGCTGGAGGAGCTTCGCAGTGAAAAGCAGGCAGAGAAGGCTGCCGCTTTGAAGACGCGCCTGGACCAGGCCGTCGCGGACGGGAAGCTGACCCGGGCCGAAGCTGATGCCGTCACCAAGGCGGTGGAGAACGGTGTGATCGGCGGAGCCGAACGCTGATTCTTCCGGGCCGGTAAAGCCGCAGGCACAAAAAAGTCCCCGGGAACCGTCAGGTTCCCGGGGACTTTCTGCAGCCAAGACTGGCGGCTAGGCCTTTACATCCTGCAGTTCGCGGGGTGCGGTGTCAGTGGACGTGCCGTCCGACGGTGCGCCGGCAGCGTCGCTGTCGTCCACGAACGGGGTGCCGTTGCGGGGTGCGTTGTACAGCGACTCGTCCAGGATGCCCTGGCGCTTGGCCACAATTGTGGGGACCAGTGCCTGGCCTGCGACATTGACCGCGGTGCGGCCCATGTCCAGGATCGGGTCGATGGCCAGCAGGAGTCCGACGCCGGCCAGCGGCAGTCCCAGCGTGGAGAGCGTCAGCGTGAGCATCACCACCGCGCCGGTGGTTCCCGCAGTGGCCGCGGAGCCAAGGACGGAAACCAGGGCGATCAGCAGGTACTGGCTGAAGTCGAGCTGGATGCCGAAGAACTGGGCCACGAAGATGGCGGAGATGGCCGGGTAGATGGCTGCGCAGCCGTCCATCTTGGTGGTGGCGCCCAGCGGCACGGCGAAGGAGGCGTAGGCGCGGGGGACGCCCAGGCTGCGTTCGGTGACGCGCTGCGTGAGCGGCAGCGTGCCAATGGAGGAACGGGAGACGAAGGCCAGCTGGACTGCGGGCCAGACGCCGGAGAAGTACTGCTTGACGGAGAGGCCGTGGGTCCGGACCAGGATGGGGTAGACCGCGAAGATCACCAGGGCGAGTCCAACGTAGATGGCGAAGGTGAACTTGCCCAACGAGCCGATGGTGTCCCAGCCGTAGACGGCAACCGCGTTGCCGATGAGGCCAACAGTGCCCAGCGGAGCGATGCGGATGATCCACCAGAGCACCTTCTGGATGACGGCCAGGGCAGAGGCGTTGAGGGTCAGGAACGGCTCCGCGGCCTTGCCGACCTTAAGGGCGGCGACGCCAACGGCAATGGCGATCACCAGGATCTGCAGGACATTGAAGCTGACCGACGTGGTGACGGCACCGGACTCAGCCACTGTGGAGCTCGCACCCAGCCCCAGGAAGTTCTTGGGGAACAGTCCGATCAGGAAGGCCCACCAGTCGCCCACTTTGCTGGGCGCTTCGCCTTCGCCGGTGATGCCGGTGTTGGCGCCGGGCTGCAGGAGGACGCCCAGGCCGATGCCGATCAGCACGGCGATCAGCGAGGTGATGGCGAACCAGAGCAGGGTGTTCCACGCCAGCTTCGCGGCGTTGGATACCTGGCGGAGGTTGGAGATGGAGCTGACGACGGCCGTGAAGATCAGGGGAACGACGGCGGTCTGCAGCAGGGACACGTAGCTGGAGCCGATGGTCTGCAGCGTTGCGCCGAGGCCGTTAGGGCTGGCCTTGGTACTGCCGGTGTACTTGGCCAGCAGGCCGAGTCCGAGGCCGACGATGAGGGCGGCGATGATCTGGAAGCCGAACGAGCCGGCCCATTTGGGCAGCTGGAAGCCGGTCTTTCCTGCGGGGGAGGGGGTGCTTGTCTGAGTGCTCACCCGAATACGTTAGGGCCGTCCCACATATCACGACGAACGAACATTGAGAAATATTACGCGCCCCAAATTCTGATACCCGCAGAAGATCCGCGCAAAATCAAGGGTTTCGGCCCGCTTTGTTACTTATTCCTGCCAAGGATGTGGCATATCTCTCCTGCCGGCAAGGCAAAAGGCCCGGCGTGGGTGCCTTCCGGCAGCTTGCGTCAAAGCGACGAAGGAGCAGCAAGCAGAGGAAGGCAGCCTCGACGGGCCGAGGCGACCACGGACTGTTCAGGAGAGCAGGGCGCGCCTCAGGGTATCGAGTCCAACAGAGCCGATGTTCAGTGCCTTGGTGTGGAACTCCTTGAGGTCGAAGCCGGGCCGGGCTTCGAGTTCGGCACGGATCTGTTCCCACAGGCGCTGCCCTACTTTGTAGGAGGGTGCCTGGCCGGGCCAGCCAAGGTAGCGGGTGAACTCGAAGTTGAGCTGTCCTTCGCTGATAGGGAGGTTTTCTTTCAGGAACCCGTAGCCCTTGTCCGGGGTCCAGGTTCCGGAACCCCAGCGTGCCGGAACCGTGAGTTCCAGGTGGACGCCGATATCGAACACCACGCGTGCTGCCCGCATCCGCTGCATGTCCAGCATGCCCATATGGTCTCCGGGGTCGTTCAGGTAGCCCAGTTCCTGCATCAGTTTCTCGGCGTAGAGTGCCCAGCCTTCGCCATGGCCGGAGGTCCAGCACACGTTCCGCCGCCACTTGTTGAGCAGTTCCCGCCGGTAGGTGGCCGTGGCTACCTGGAGGTGGTGGCCCGGGACGCCCTCGTGGTAGACGGTGGTGGTTTCAGCCCAGGTGGTGAACGTATCCTCGCCTGCGGGAACGGACCACCACATGCGGCCCGGCCGGCTGAAGTCATCCGACGGTCCCGTGTAGTAGATGCCGCCCTCGTCGGTGGGGGCGATCAGGCATTCCAGCTTCTTCATGACGTCCGGGATGTCGAAATGCACGCCGGCGAGTTCGGACACAGCTTTGTCGGAAAGTTCCTGCATCCATTCCCGCAGCGCCCCGGTCCCCTTCAGCTGCCGGGCCGGATCGTTGTTGAGGATGTCCTTTGCCTCGGCGATGCTGGCGCCGGCTTTGATGGTGGAGGCCACCTTCTCCTGTTCGGCGATGAGGCGTTCCAGCTCTTCCACGCCCCAGGCGTAGGTCTCCTCCAGGTCCACCGTGGCACCGAGGAAGGCACGGGAGGCGAGGGCGTAGCGGGCGCGTCCGACGGCGTCCTTTTCGGGGGCGGCGGGGAGGAGTTCTGTCCGGAGGAACTCAGCAAGGTCGGTGTAGGCGCGGCGGGCGGCGACAGTTCCGGCGTCGAGTTTTTGCCGGACGCCTCGGGACAACGGCCCCTCCGGGGTGGCGGCTCCGGCGGCCAGCTTCGCGAAAAAGCCGTCTCCGGCTGCATACTTCGTGGCCTGCTCGATGACGATGTTGACCTGGCGCGCGGCTGCCACCCGGCCGGAGTCACGGGCCTGCCGGAGGGACTCGATGTAGCCGGCCACGGCACCGGGGACGTTGTGCGCCCTGCCTGCGATGTGTGCCCAGTCCTGTTCGGTGGCCGTGGGCATGAGGTCGAAGATCGCCCGGATGTCCTGGGCGGGGGAGGCGATGTTGTTCAGGTCGGCATATTCCCAGCCGGAGGCATGGATCAGCAGTTGCAGGCCCAGCCGTTCCTGCATCGCGTCCAGGGTGACGGCGTCCACGTCGTCCTCGGGCGCCAGGCCCTCAAGGTCGGTGAGTGCCTTCCGGGCGGCCTCGGCGAACTCTGCGATGCCTGCCGGCGAGAAATCCTGGTACTCGGTTTCGTGTCCCGGCACGCCCAGGGTGGTGGCGAATGACGGGTTCAGCCGGATGAGGGTATCGGTGTACTTGTCAGCGACGGCGTCAATGCGGGTCTTCGGGCGGGCGGCAGGAGCGGTGTCGGTAGTCACCTCCCGAGACTAGCCGCGCTCTGCAGGTTCCGAAAGGAGGCGCGGGCTACGTCTCGGAGGCGGTGGGGATCAGCCCCGGCTGCGCTTCCAGGCGCCGGGGCCGGGTGTGGGAGCGAGCCGCAGCTGCTGCCGGCGCACCCAGTGGCGGACCGTCGGGGTGCTGGCCGGGGCAGGTTCGGAGCCGCCCAGGGACAGTACGACGGCGGTCAGGGCCGCCAGTTCCTCGGCGCTCGGCTGTCCTTTGACAACAGAGAGCAGCGGAGCGGCAGGCGGTTCAGGGGTTTCGACAGGCTCAACCACCGGGTTCTCCCTGTTCACAGCGGGATGTTTCCGTGCTTCTTGGTGGGGAGGCTGGCCCGCTTGTCGCGGAGTGCGCGCAGCCCCTTGATGATCTGGATCCTCGTGTCCGAGGGTGCGATGACGGCGTCAACGTAGCCGAGCTCGGCCGCCTGGTAGGGGTTGAGGAGTTCCTCTTCGTACTGGCGGATAACCTCGGCGCGCCGGGCCTCGACGTCACCCCCCGCTTCCGCCACGGCCGCGAGGTCGCGGCGATACAGAATGTTGACGGCACCCTGGGCGCCCATGACGCCGATCTGGGCCGTTGGCCAGGCCAGGTTCAGGTCGGCACCAAGCTTCTTGGAACCCATCACGATGTAGGCGCCGCCGTAGGCCTTGCGGGTGATCACCGTCAGCTTGGGAACGGTGGCCTCGGCATAGGCGTAGAGGAGTTTCGCTCCGCGGCGGATGATGCCCTGGAACTCCTGGTCCTTGCCGGGCAGGAAGCCCGGGACGTCCACGAGGGTGATGATGGGGATGTTGAAGGCGTCGCAGTGGCGGACGAAACGGGCAGCCTTCTCCGAGGCCGCGATGTCCAGCGTGCCGGCGAACTGCAGCGGCTGGTTTGCCACGATGCCCACCGTGTGGCCTTCAACCCGGCCGTAGCCGATCATGACGTTGGGCGCGTACAGCGCCTGCATCTCCAGGAAGTGCCCGTCATCCACGATCTGCTCAACAACGCTGCGCATGTCGTAGGGCTGGTTGGCGGAGTCGGGGACCAGCGTGTCCAGGGCGAGGTCGTCGTCGTCGATCTCCAGCTCCTGCTGGTGCTCCTGCACGGGGGCTTCGGAGAGATTGTTGGAGGGCAGGAAGTCCAGCAGCTCGCGCACGAATTCGATGGCGTCCGCTTCGTCCTGTGCAAGGTAGGTGGATGTGCCGGTGGTGGCGTTGTGCTGGCGCGCTCCGCCCAGGGTCTCCATGTCCACGTCCTCGCCTGTGACGGTCTTGATCACGTCGGGGCCGGTAATGAACATGTGCGAGGTCTTGTCCACCATCACCACGTAGTCCGTGAGTGCGGGGGAGTAGGCCGCGCCGCCCGCGGAAGGCCCCATGATCAGGGAAATCTGGGGGACCACGCCGGAAGCGTGGACGTTGTTGCGGAAGATGTCCGCGAACATTGCCAGCGATGCGACGCCTTCCTGGATGCGGGCGCCGCCGCCGTCCAGGATTCCCACCACCGGGCAGCCGTTGCGCAGTGCGAATTCCTGGACCTTGACGATCTTTTCCCCGTTGACCTGGCTGAGGGAGCCGCCGTAGACCGAAAAGTCCTGGCTGTAGACAGCCACCAGCCGGCCGTCCACCGTTCCGTAGCCGGATACCAGGCCGTCACCGAGGGGCTTCTTTTTGTCCATGCCGAACGCGGTGGAGCGGTGTACCGCGAGGGCGTCGAATTCCACAAACGAGTCTTCATCCAGCAGGAGGCCAATGCGTTCCCGTGCGGTGTTCTTGCCGCGCGCGTGCTGCTTTTCGATCGCTTCGGGGCCGGAGGGCTGCTCGGCACGGGCCTGGCGGTCACGGAAATCGGCAATCTTTCCCGCGGTCGTGGTCAGATCGTGGCTCATCAAGTGTCTCCGGCTCTGTTGCAGATTGGTTCTGTGGCGCTCTGGTTGCTGGCGGGCTGAGTCATGCCGGAGCTTAAGTAGCTTCCACACAAAGGACGAACCCTGTTGGCAAGTCTAGTGACGGTTTGGGCGCCCGCAGCTGTAGGGAACCTACAATTTTCTGCCGTGCCGCCACCCGCACCCGCTATGTTACTCATCAGTAACTTACTTGGGTTACAGTGATTGCATGACTTCAAGCAATGACGCTTTGCACGCCCCCTTGAGCCCGTACCGGGCCGCAGGTTCGCTGCACGGGAAGACCATCCTTATCTCCGGTGGAAGCCGCGGCATCGGACTGGCCATTGCCCGGCGCGCCGCCCGGGACGGCGCAAACATCGTCCTGATGGCCAAGACGGGGGAGCCGCACCCCAAGCTCGCCGGCACTGTCCATACGGCTGCCCGGGAGCTTGTGGATGCCGGCGGCCAGGCCCTGCCCCTGGTGGGTGACGTGCGCCGGGACGAGGACGTGGCCCGCGCTGTGGCAGCCGCGGTGGAACAGTTTGGCGGCATCGACGCCGTGATCAACAATGCGTCCGCCATTGACCTGTCCCGGACCGACGACGTGGACATGAAAAAGTACGACCTCATGCAGGACATCAACGTGCGCGGCACCTTCCTGCTGTCCAAGCTTGCGCTGCCCGCGCTCCGCGCCTCCGGGCGGGGGCACATCCTCACCCTCTCACCGCCCTTGAACCTCGACCCATACTGGGCAGGCAAGCACCTTGCCTACACCATGGCCAAGTACGGCATGAGCCTGACCACCCTTGGACTCGCCGAGGAACTGAAGGCGGACGGGATCAGCGTCAACTCGCTGTGGCCGTGCACCCTGATCGACACGGCGGCCATCCGCAATATGCCCCATGGCGAGGTAATGGTCCAGGCGGCCCGCGGGCCGCAGATCATGGCCGATGCCGCCCACGCCATCCTCACCGGCAGCAACCTTGTGCCCGGCGGGGCAGCGACCGGGAATTTCTACACGGATGAGCAGGTCCTGGCGGCAGCAGGAGTGACGGATTTCCGTCCTTACAGCCTGGGCGCGCCCGAGGACGGGCTGGTTCCGGACATCTTCCTGTAGGGCGGCGGGCGGCACGCCGCGCGGGGCAATCGGGGGCAGGTCAACTCCGCCGGGGAAGGATTAGCTCGCTAGGATTTAGGCATGGATGACGCACGCACCCCCGGCACCCCTCTGGACCGAGGGGACCTGGACGACCAGCGTTTCCTGGCCTCGGCAGGCATTTCCCGGCTCGAGGTGGTGGATTCCACCGGATCCACCAACGCGGACCTCCTCCGCGCCGTCACGGTGGAGCCGCAGGCCTGGCCGGACCTGTCGGTCCTTACCGCCGAGTACCAGACGGCCGCGCGCGGCCGCCTGGACAGGCACTGGGAAGCGCCGCCGCTGAGCTCGGTTTCCGTCTCGGTGGTCCTGCGGCCCGTGAATGCCGAAGGCAGGCCGCTGCCCACCCAGAGCTACTCCTGGCTTTCACTGATTGCTGCCCTGGCGCTGCGCGAAACCCTCCTGGAGACCGCCGGCCTTCCGGCCGAACTCAAATGGCCCAATGACGTCCTGGTGCGCGGCAGGAAGATCGCCGGCATCCTGGCGCAGCTTGGCCCCATGGTGGACGGCACCGTGCCCCCGGTCATCCTGGGCACCGGCCTGAACGTCACGCTGCGCGAAGGCGAACTGCCGGTCCCCACCGCCACCTCCGTGGTGCTGGAGGGTGCGCGCACCGCAGACCGCACCCTGCTGCTGAAAAGCTACCTTTCACGCTTCGCTGTGCTCTACCGCAGCTTCTGCAACGCCGACGGCGATCCGGCGGCGGGAATGGCCGGTGGACCCTCCCTGCACAAACGGGTGGAAGCGGTCATGGTGACACTCGGCAAGCAGGTCCGGGCCCAGCTTCCCGGCGACCACGAAATCATCGGCCACGCCTCCAGGCTTGACGAGTACGGGTCGCTGCTGGTGATGGACAGGGACTCCCGGGAGCACGTGGTGACCGCCGGGGACGTCGTGCACCTGCGCCCCTGGACGTCCCCCGACGACCCCGGCCAAGGCGGTTATGCGTAAAGACCTCGTTCCGGGCGAACAGGTGATTGTCACCACACGCCCGCAGCCGAGGAAGCTGGCAGGAGCCGCGCTCGCCTTCATCGTGTCGCCCGCGCTGGCGGCGTACGCTTCGGCCTGGATCCTTCGGGGAGAGGCGCGCCGCCATGTACCTTTCCTCACAGCACAATGGACGCCGTGGCTGGTGGCTGCCTGCATTGCCGCGGCTGCCTGGGTCTGGCTCGGCTTCTGCCTGCCCAAGCTGCTGCGCTGGCACGGCACGCGGTACACCCTCACCAGCCGAAGGATGGTGGCCAGATACGGCAGGTTGAAACGGCGGGACCAGCAGGTCAACCTGGCGTCGGTGCGCAACCTGACCGTCCACGAGTCGGTACTGCAACGCCTCCTGCGCTCCGGGAATATATCCTTGGAAACCGGGCACCAGGGCGTGGTGACATTCCAGGACGTGCCCGAGGTTGCCACATTCCGGGATTTCATCCTCGATGCCATCGAGGAATTGCCGGAGGAACGTGATGTCCAGCCGGGCGGCACAACGCACTACCCCGCCAAAGCTTTGCCGTGGGAAATGAGAGAAGGTGGACGGGATGAACGATGAGGACCAGCAGGAACGCGTCGAATCCATCGCGCCCGCACCCGCGGCGGACCCCCACCCTGCCACCGGCACCATGTCCGCGGAGCGGCTGGCGATGAAGGCGCTGGAAAGCCGGCTGCTCGGCGGGGAACGCAAGCTCCGCCGTCGTGAGGTGGCCGCCGGCGCCGGGCTGTCGCTCCTGTCCGCACGCAAGCTGTGGCGTGCCCTGGGCTTCCCCAACTTTGGCGATGAGGATGTCGCCTTTACCGAACGCGACCAGGCGGCCCTTTCCACCGTGGTGGACCTGGTCCGGTCCGGCAAGCTCACGGAGGAAGCAGCGATCTCCGTCACGCGCTCCATCGGCCAGATGACGGACCGCATGGTGGTCTGGCAGATCGAGGCCCTCGTGGAGGACATGGTCCACGAGCAGGGCGTCACGGACGCCGTGGCGCGCAAGCGCCTGGTCAACGAACTGCCCGCCCTGGTTGATGCCCTCGAAGAGGTTCTTGTCTACTCCTGGCGGCGGCAACTCAACGCCGGAGTCCAGCGGCTCGCCGTCCGTGCCGAAGCGGGCCTGCAGGCCAGCGAAGAGGGCCGTGAGGGCGATGAGGATGACGCGCCGCTGCCGCTGGCGCGCGCCGTGGGCTTCGCCGACCTGGTGTCCTACACCAGCCTGTCCCGCCGCATGAACGAAAAGACGCTGGCGCGCCTGGTCCAGCGCTTCGAAAACAAGTGCGCCGAAATCATTTCCGTCGGCGGCGGGCGCCTGGTCAAGACGGTCGGTGACGAAGTCCTTTACATTGCCGAAACTCCGGCTGCCGGTGCCGAAATCTCCCTCGCCCTGGCCCAGGCATTCACGGAGGATGAAATCCTGCCGGAAGCCCGGGTGGCAATGGTGTGGGGCAGGATCCTGTCCCGGCTGGGGGACATCTACGGCCCCACCGTGAACCTCGCGGCCCGGCTTACCACCCTTGCTGATCCCGGGACGGTGCTGGTGGATTCCATGACTGCCTCCGCCCTTGAGCAGGACGAGCGGTTCGTTCTGGTGCCCCAGCCTCCGGAAAACGTCCGCGGCTTCGGCGAAATCCGGCCGGTCAGGCTCGCGCGCGGCCTGGGCAAGGGGCTCGTCCTGGATTAGGACCGTGTTTCCGCGCAGTTTATCCATTTGTTGGTTTTACGGGCTATATTAGGTGTGCCCGCCCGCCGCACGGCCGGAAGCCGGCGCCGGAAAATACTTGGGGGAAGCTTTTCCATGAAACTTCGCGGACAAAGTCGCGCGCAAAACGCCGCGCCAGCCGCACCGTTCCGCACCTCGTTCCTGCGGTCCCGGCTCCTTACCTCAGCAATTTTCGGCCTCGCGCTCATTGTCCTGGTGGTTGGCGCCATCGTCTATCCGGGGTTTAAGACCACTGAGGTGGAGTTGAACGACGGCGGTGTGTGGGTGGTCTCGAAGTCCAAGAATGCGGTGGGGCGGTTGAACTACCCGTCGCGGGTGCTCGATGGTGCGGTGACGCCGGCGTCCACGACGTTCGACATTTTGCAGGACGCGGGGGAGGTGTTTGTGGATGATGAGTCTGGTTCGACGTTGAATCAGGTGTCGCCGGCGAACATGCGCCTGGGTGGGGATAAGCAGTTGCCGGGGGCTGCTGATGTGAGTTTCGGCTCCGAGGTGATCTCGGTGACGGATGCGGCTTCGGGCAAGGTGTGGGCGGTGTCGCCGTCCACGGTGAATGGTTTTGATGAGGAGGC
>NZ_QRGQ01000053.1:0-301 GCF_003367205.1 Arthrobacter sp. RT-1 | reverse complement strand
TCCATGTGTGATAGCCGGCGGGCGTTGCATGGTCGGGGTTGTGGGACTTTCCATACCAGTTCTGCCGGGCTGGTGGGGTGTGATGTGCGTGCATAGGTGAACGGTTTTGAAAGGCCGGCCAGAGAGGGTGTTAGCCCCGTAACCGTAATGCTTTGTACCGCCTGTGAGAGTATCCCAAGTAGTACGGGGCCCGAGAAATCCCGTGCGAATCTGTCAGGACCACCTGATAAGCCTAAATACTCCCTAATGACCGATAGCGGACCAGTACCGTGAGGGAAAGGTGAAAAGTACCCCGGGAGGG
>NZ_QRGQ01000052.1:0-302 GCF_003367205.1 Arthrobacter sp. RT-1 | reverse complement strand
GGAGTACGGCCGCAAGGCTAAAACTCAAAGGAATTGACGGGGGCCCGCACAAGCGGCGGAGCATGCGGATTAATTCGATGCAACGCGAAGAACCTTACCAAGGCTTGACATGAACCGGACCGCCGCAGAAATGTGGTTTCCCCTTTGGGGTCGGTTTACAGGTGGTGCATGGTTGTCGTCAGCTCGTGTCGTGAGATGTTGGGTTAAGTCCCGCAACGAGCGCAACCCTCGTTCTATGTTGCCAGCACGTGATGGTGGGGACTCATAGGAGACTGCCGGGGTCAACTCGGAGGAAGGTGGGG